>JADDQT010000062.1 GCA_016781225.1 Actinomycetota bacterium | reverse complement strand
GTTGGCGAAGAAGAGCATCGTGCCCCAGCTGATCCGGCTCGGGTCACCGAGCCCGAGGAAGGCCAGCGACGCCTCGAGCATGACGGCGATGTTGGCGATGCGCACGAACTGGACGGTCGCCAGCGGCGTGATGCGGGGGACGATGTGACTGGCGATGGCCCACCGCCCGGAGCACCCCATGGCCCGAGCGGCGAGGACGTGGTCGAGCTCGCGCAGCTTGAGCACCTGCGAGCGCAGGACACGCGCCGGGCGGGCCCACAGCACCGTGGCCAGGACCACGATGGTGGTTCCCAGGCCTCGGCCGAAGAAGGCGGCCAGCACGATCACCAGCATGAGGAAGGGAAACCCGAGCATCAGGTCGACCAGGCGCATCAGGACCGTCTCCGCCAGTCCCCGGTAGTAGCCGGCCACCACCGCCACACCGAGCCCGAGCACCAGTGCGATGGCGGCGGCGCTCAAGGCGATCACGAGGGAGAGCCGCGTGCCGAACACGAGCTGTGCGAGCAGGTCCTGGCCAACGTCGTTGGTGCCGAGGGGGTGGGCCGGCGACGGGCGGGCGAAGGGTGGCCCGGCCCGCTCGGTCGGCGAGTACGGGGTGAACATCGGCGCGAAGATGGCCACGAACACGCACCCGCCCAGGAGGACGGCGCCGAGGATGCCCATGGCCCGGCCGGCTCCCCGTGCCGCCCGCCGTTTCCTGGCGGCCGTCGCCCCCGTCGTCCGCAGGGCCGGGGCCTCGCCCGGGATCGGCGGGTCGACATCGATCAGGGTCATGTCGCTCGAGCCTGGGCCCGGGGCCGGCGGACCCGAGGGTCGAGCAGGGGGTAGGCCAGGTCGTTCAGGAGGTTGGCCAGGACCACGGTGACGATCAGCAGCAGGAACGCGCCTTGCAGCATGGGGTAGTCGCGGGCGAGCACGCTCTCGTAGATCAGTCGACCGAGGCCGGGGTAGGAGAACACCGTCTCCACGACGGCTGCCCCACCAACCAGCGTGCCCAGCCCGACCATGGAGACGGTGGACACGGGGAGCAGGGCGTTGCGGGCGGCGTGGCGACGCACCTCACGGTCGGTCAGGCCCTTGGCCTCGGCCATGAGGACGTAGTCCTCCTGGAGCTCACCGACGAGGGCGGACCGGGCCACCAGGTACATGGGGCCCAGGCCGGCGATGGTGAGCGTGGCGACGGGGAGGACGGCCCGTTGGAGCACCTCGCCGACTAGGGCGATGCCCTGGGCGTCCTGACCGGCCAGAGCGCCGTAGCTCGGGAACCAGCCCAGTCCCACCGAGAAGGTGAGCAGGAGCAGCGAGCCCACGAAGAAGGGCGGCAGGGCGTCGACGAACATGACACCGGCCAGAGCGCCGGTGTCGGCGCTGGTGCCGCGTCGCCACGCCGAACGGAAGCCTAGGAGAGCCCCGAGCAAGGTGGACAGGACCAGGGCCCCACCCACGAGCAGGAGGGTCCAGCCGACCCGCTCGAAGAGCAGCGACGTCACCGGGCGTCCGAACTTGACCGACACGAGGAGGTCACCCCGGGCGATCCCGGCCAGGTAGTCACCGAACTGGGCCATCACCGGCTCGTCCAGGCCGAAGCGGTTCAGGACCTCCGTGCGCTGCTCAGGTGTAAGGGCGCCGGCCTGCTCGGGAGGCAGGAGGTAGTCGATGGCGTCCCCCGGGGCCAGCCGGGGCAAGGCGAAGTTGAGCACGATGGCCACGAGCAGCACGGACCCGTACTGCCCGACGGTGCGAAGGAGATGCCGCTTCACCTCACTCGTTCTCGGTGGCCCCCCGCCGGCGGCTGACGGCGAACCCGGCGAGGACCGCGGCGACGAGGACCCCGCCGATGATGAACGGCGTGGCCGAGCTGCCCCCGCCTCCCTCACCGCCGCTTCCTGTCGACGAGGAGACCTTGCTCACAGCGATCTCCTCGTAGCCCGGCAGGAACGAGCGCTTGGTAAAGATCCCCTGGCCGCGGTCGTTGACCCATCCGTCGTAGGGCTGCTGCCTGTAGGCCCAGATGCCGTCGGGGTACCACAGCACCTGCATGGGGGTGTCGCGGGCAATCATGGCCTGGGCGTCGGCCAGGAGCCGCCGCCGATCGGGAGCCTCGGCCACCGTGGCCTGCTCGACCAGCTTGTCGAACTCGGGGTTGGTATAGCCGGTGATGGTGCCGCCGAAGCCCTTCTGCTTCCCGTCGGGGCCCTTCCCCGGCGAGTGGAAGAAGTAGTAGAGGGCGTCGGGGTCGACGTGCGCGTGGGACTCGATGTTCGACACGTAGGCGTCGTAGGGCGGGATCGTCTGCCCCGGCGCCGGGCTTCTACGGGAGCGGAGGGTGGCAGGATCGAGCGACTCGACCTTGTACTTGATCCCCAGCGGCTGCATCTGGGTGGCGATCAGCTGGGTCGCCCGCAGCTCGAGCGGCTCGAAGGAGTTCACCAGGACCGAGAACTCGAGTCGCGTGCCGTCCGGGGCCTTCCGCACCCCGTCGGGGTCCTTGGCCGAGTACCCGGCGTCGTCGAGCATCTTGGCCGCCGCCTGGGGGTCGAGCTGGTGGCCGGCGTCCTTCACCGCCCACGGAGAGTCGGGGTGGAGGTAGGTGTCACGCCCCGGCCGGGCCCGCCCCAGCAGCACGGTCTTGACGATGTCGTCGATGTTGATGCCCATGCTCATTGCCTTGCGGAGCTTGGGGTCGTTGAGCGGCTTCTTGCGAGCGTTGAAATACAGCTGGGTCGACTCGAAGCGGGTGCCCTCGGCCACCCCGATGCCGCTGGTGCCCTTCAGCTGGTCCACCAGCTCTCCGGGGATGTTGCGCTCGACCATGTCCACGTCGCCGGTGCGCAGGGCGGTGAACGCGCCGCCCGGGTCCTTGATGATCACCAGCTCGAGGCGGTCGATGCGGGGCTTGCCCTTGAAGTAGCTCTGGTTGGCCTCCAGCTTGTAGCGCTGGTCGGGCACGATCTCGACGAGCTTGAAGGGCCCGGTGCCCACCGGCAGGTTCGTGGTGGCCTTGGCCGGGTCGGGGATGGCTTCGAAGATGTGCTTGGCGATGATGGGCAGGTCGGCGCCGGGCATGATCTTGAACTGCGGTGCCGGCTGGGAGAAGAAGAGCCTGATCGTCTTCGAGTCGACCACCTCGGCCCGGTCGTAGGCGGGGACGTCGGAGACGTGGTGGGCGTAGCGACCCGAGGCGCCCTCCTGCTTCTTGTAGAACTCGTAGCTGAAGGCGACGTCCTCAGGGGTGAACGGCTTCCCGTCCTGCCAGGTGACGCCCTGTCGAAGGGTCACCGTCCACACCTTCCCGCCCTCGGAGGGCACGGCCTTCTCGGCGAGCCAGGGCTCCGGCTCGGCCTTGACCTGTGACCAGAACAGCGAGTCGTAGACCAGGTGCTGGATGTCGTTCGTGGCCGGGTTGGCGCCGAAGCCAACGGTGAACGGCGTGATGTTGTTCTCGTTGCCCTTGATGGCGACCCTCAGCGTCCGCGGCCCCGCCTGCCCCGCGGCCGGTCCCGCCCAGGTCAGCGAGGACGCCAGCAGACCGACAGCACAGAGCAACCACCCACGACGACGTGACACGCAGAACCTCTTTCCCCATCGTTCGGATCGCAACAGCAGTGACGCAAACTATCAACATCGCGGGAACACTTATGGCTCACAGTGGGTGATGCCGGAGGAAGCGGCAACCGCTGGCGGCGATGGCGTTCACCCGGCACATTGCCGGAGCCGCCTGGTTCAGCGGCATGCTGCCGTACAGAGAATCAGCCGGAGGTTTCCGACCTTCCTCCCCGCGAGCAACCAGAACCGGTCGGGGTTTACCCTTGGCGAGTGCCCAAGGCGTCTGCTGAAGACTTCTGGATGGCGAAGTGGTTCGGCAAGGGGTCCAGGCACGGATCCACGTGGTTCGGCAAGGCCGGCGACATCGCGCAGCAGCCTCCAGTTTGGGCCGGTCTGGCGCTGGTGCTGGGGATGGGCGGACCGAGAGGCCGGCGGGCCGCACTAAGGGGAAGTGTCTGCTACACCGCCGCGGCCCTGGCCCAGGTCGTAATCAAGCTCGTGGTTGGGAGAAGCCGACCCGTGGGATCGGGCTTGATGCGGTTGGGGCCGGTGACCTCGTCATTCCCCTCCGGGCACGCCGCCACGGACCTGGCCTTCAACATCGGGGCATCCCAGGAGATCCCGGTGCTGTTCATACCCCTGTCGGCTGCCACTCTGGCGGCGCACTGGTCCATCGTCCGCAGCCGTGGCCACTACGTGAGCGACGTCCTGGCCGGCGGCGGGCTCGGCCTCGCCGTGGCCCTGGCGGCGTGGAGACTGTGGCCGCCGGGTGACAAGGGGAGTGAGGAAGACGAGCCATCGACCTCCCGGGACAAGGACAGCCACGGGGAGGCGCCAGGGCCCGGAAATGTTCGAGTCGGAGTGAAGGTTTGACAAGTCGTGGCCGCCGGCCACCAGGCGGTACGACAGGAGAGGCTTCCAAGGAGGTAGGCGATGTCACTGGGAGACATCGGCCGGCTGCTCGTGGGCTTGGCCGGCGTGATCGCGGTGCTCGGCGGTGTGCTGATGCTCGCCGGCCGTGCTGGCCTGGGCCGGCTTCCCGGTGACATCAGCTTCGGCGGCGACGGGATGCGGGTCTACATCCCGATAGCCACCTGCCTCATCCTGTCGCTGGTCGCCACCGTCGTCTTGAACCTGATCATCCGGCGATGACAAGAGACGACTGAGGGTGGCCGGGCACGTGGTGCCGGGGGAGCCGGCGTGAGCGAGGTCGTGCCTTGTCCAGCCTGCGCCAAGAAGAACCGGGTGCCGGCTGCCGCAAAGGGATCACCTCGCTGCGGAGCGTGTCGGGCGGCGCTTCCTTGGCTGGTTTCCGCTGGTGACGACGACTTCGACCTCGTGGCCTCGCAGGCTCCCCTGCCTGCGCTGGTCGATCTATGGGCCCCGTGGTGCGGCCCATGCCGATTGGTGGGTCCCGCCGTGGAGAACGCGGCTCGATCCTTCGCCGGGCGCCTGAAGGCGGTGAAGGTGAACGTCGACGAAGCTCCCCGTGTCTCGGCCCGCTTCGGCGTGCAGAGCATCCCCACACTGCTCGTCGTGGACGGTGGAAGGGTGATTGCCCGGCAAACCGGCGCGCTGGCGGCCGACGCGCTCGTCAACTGGGTCGAGCGGGCCCTCGCCACCAGCGCCCGAAGGTGAGGCGTTAGCAGCACTCGGTGAGCGCAGCCGATGTCATCGCACCCACCGCTGGGCGTTCGGCCGCCTCGGCCTGCGCCAACGTCAAGCCGTACTTCTCACCGGCCGGCAGGGAGCCTCAGTGGTCGAACTGAGGTTGGCCCCGAGCAGACCGCTTCAGCTCGCTGAAATGAGGGTTGGATCCGAGGGTGAGTACCGCGTCCCAGAGGTCGACGCCTTCTCGGCCCTTCGGAGCCCGACTGATCACCGGTCCGAAGAAGCTCGGACCGTCCGGCGGTGAGAAGCTCAGCACCGGCGTGCCGATGTTGCCGCCGCAGCGGTCGAGGGCTTCCTTGGTCTCGGCCCTGATGACGCCGTCGTACTCGGTCGACGCCGCAGCCGCAGCCAGCGAAAGGGGATAGTCCAGCTCGGCCAGAACGCGCTCCAGTCCGCTCGGGTGGTCGAAGGCGACGGCGTCTCCCTTGTTGTGGATCGTCGTCCCCATTGCGGAGTACAGAGAAAGCACGCAGTCGCGGCCAAGTTCGGCCCGGGCAGCTGCGGCAACTCGCAAGAGCTCGAGGCCCCGAGTGTGCCCCCGCCTGTAATCGGCGGGAAACTCGGTGTCGTAGTCCTTGTCCTCGTTCACGATGCGTAGGGAGATGAACCGCCAGTCCACCTCGATGGGCTTCTCGGCCAGCACGTTGACCACCCACCTCGAAGTGATCCATGCCCAGGGGCAGGCTGGATCCCAGAAGAACTCGACGTCAGCCATAGCTGTGTCCTACCCGTGCAGCACGTCTGGGAGCAAACGACGGTCCCGGTAAGGCTTTGGGAGGGTAGTGACGGTGAGCCGGTCTGTAGGCGGGGCAGGGCCGTCAATGTACCTGGGACCTGGACTTTTGGTGGCGAAGATTTTTTCTCGATCTCACTCTGGACTCGCACATAGCGGGGCGCCACGGCGACTGGCGGCCAAAGAATGGCGCGACTTCGAGCGATTTGATTTCGCGATATCATGCTGTCATGACTAAGCAGACCACCGTCCGATTGCCCGAAGAGCTTGCCGATCAGGCCGAGGCCGTGGCGCGGGTGCGGGGCACCAGCGTGAACCAGCTCATCGTGGAGTCTCTCGCCTCGGATATCGAGCGGGTCCGCGCCGACGAGGACTTCACCGGCCGGGCCCGAAAGCTGCTCGAGCGAGACAAGGAGCTGCTCGACCGCCTGGCCCGGTGACTCGGTACGTCGGTCTGGCCGAGTATGTCTGGCTGGCTGAGCAGGTCACCGGCGTCGAGGCGTCGGTCCTTGCCAAGGCGAGCCGCATCGAGCTGGCCGACTCGGCCCTGCACGCGCCAGCGGCCAGCTTCGGTGGTGAGGAGTTCTACCCGGAGCTCGTCGGCAAGGCCGCCGTTCTCACGTGCAGGCTGGCATGGAACCACCCACTGCCGGACGGCAAACAAGCGAGCCGCCTGGGCCTCACTGGTGATGCTCATCGACTTGAACGGCGGAACCTGAGACCCCGATCCGCCCAACGTCGACGAGGCGTAGGCGGCCATGCTGGCGGTGGCTGCCCATGACGTCGACGAGGTGTGGTTCGCCGACTGGTTACGGGAACGGATTCGCCGCGGCTAGGTGACTGCCAACGCCATGAGCCTTACGACGCCCGTCCCGCCGTCCCATTGCCCTCGTCGGGCCGGCGGGCCCGATCGAGCCACGCCGCAATCTCATCGGGGTCGAAGCGGAGCAGATGGCCCCACTTCACGAACGGGATGCGCCGCTCCGCCACCAGCCGCGGACGCGGCGCTCGGCCACTCCAAGGTGCTCGGTCGAATCTTCCGGCGTGACTTATATCGAGGAGCCGTACATCGGCGACGTCGCTCGTCGCATAAGTGTTCGCTAGCACTTCCCGAACTTCAGTGCCCCGGAACGCGCGCCTCCGAAGATCAGCGCACCCATCGTCCCAGAACGCCGGCTCCGTGCGGCACACCATCAGGAGCCCGCTCCGCGGATGATGGCCAGTCAGGCCGTCGAACATGCGCTCTTCGGCATCGAGAACCGTTGATCTTCCCGGCTCCTAGAGGGTTGTCGTCCGGAGGATGCACCTGCCGGCGATGGCCTAAGATGCTTCCACTGCCCGGAAACGGGAACCTTGATATCTAGGACAAGAAACCTGTTACTATGTAGCCCGTGGCCGACTGGACGTTTCTGACCAACCACGGTCAGGTGCTCATATGCGTGGCTCGGCAGCGTGACATCACGCTGCGGAGCATCGCTCAATGTGTGGGCATCACGGAGCGGGCTGCGCACCGCATCGTGTGCGACCTCGTCGACGGGGGCTACCTGACGAGGACCCGAGTGGGCCGGCGCAACGTCTACAAGGTCCATCCTGACGCACCAATGCGCCATCCCGTTGCCGGAGAGCACCAGGTCGGCGACCTGCTGGAAGCCCTGGTCGGCGACGTCGACGAGCCAGCAGGACGAGCTAACGAGCGTTCCAAGTCCGCGTAATAGGCCGAACAGACCAGAGAGAATGCAGGAGAGAACATGACTCGACGCAGCCCAGCAATCGCCCGAGTGGTCGAAGCTCGAGAAGGCGAGATCGGGACCAAGGCAGCGAGGTGGCGGGTGCCGGCCGCGGTCATGGTCTTGGCCTTGATGGCAGCGTTTCTAGTCCCCACTGCCCATGCCAGCAGCGCCCCAGCGGGGCCTGCGGAGCCCGACGAGCTCATCGTCGGCTACCGACAGGCGTCGACGCCTGAGCAGCGGGCCAAGGCCCGAGGCCGGGCTGGCGCCACCGCAGAGGAGCGGGTGGTGCGCGAAGGGCCCAACAAGGGCGAGGTGGAGCGTGTCAAGCTGCCCCGCGGCAAGCACCGTGACACTGCCATCGCTGAGCTCGAGAGCGATCCGGCCGTTGCCTATGCCGAGCCCAACTGGGTGTACACGAAGGCCGCCACGTCGAACGACCCCTACTACGAAAACGGCTCACTGTGGGGCATGTACGGCGATGCCTTCTCACCAGCCAACGAGTTCGGCAGCCAGGCGAGCGAGGCGTGGGCGGGCAATCACACCGGGAACAAGTCGGTCGTGGTGGGCATCATCGACGAGGGAGTGCAGGTCACACATCCCGATCTCAACGACAACGCCTGGGTGAACCCCGTCGACGGCCCCGACGGTAAAGACAACGACGGCAACGGCTACGTCGACGACACCAACGGCTGGGACTTCGTCAACAACGACAACACCGTCTACGACGGGGGCAGGAAGGGAAACCAGGACAAGCACGGCACCCATGTGGCCGGCACCATCGGCGCCGAGGGAGGCAACGACACCGGCGTGGCCGGCGTCAATTGGGATGTCACCATGATCCCGGCCAAGTTCCTCGGTCGCAGAGGGGGCACGCTGGCCAATGCCATCAAGGCCGTCGACTACCTCACCGACCTCAAGACCCGCCACGGCCTCAACTTTGTGGCCACGAACAACTCCTGGGGCGGAGGCGGTTTCTCGCAGGGGCTCCTCGACGCCATCACCCGGGCAGCCAAAGCCAACATCTTGTTCATCGCCGCCGCCGGCAACTCCGGCGCCAACAACGATACTGATGCCAGCTACCCGTCGAACTACGACACCACAGCCACCACAGCCAACCCAGACGGAGCCGCCTACGACTCCGTGGTGGCGGTGGCGGCCATCGACAGCGGAGGCCAGCTGGCCTCCTTCTCCAACTACGGGGTGAAGACCGTGGACCTCGCTGCCCCGGGTGTGGGCATCTATTCCACACTTCCTAACAACTCCTACGGCTCTTACAGCGGCACGTCCATGGCCACGCCCCACGTGACGGGCGGTGCCGCTCTGTACGCGGCCTCGAATCCCGGGGCGACAGCGCTGCAGATCAAGACCGCCATCATGGGAAGCGTCGTGCCCACCGCCTCGCTCCTTGACAAAACGGTAAGCGGCGGCCGCTTGAACGTGAGTGGCTTCTAGCGCACCTGATCGCTCCTAAGCATTCACTAGAGAGGGCATGTAGCGGCACGGCCAAGAGGGCCAGCATGGACCGGAGGTGGGCCTCGGCCTGCTCGGCGGTGGAGCGCCGGTGGACCTGGCTCGCCCGCCACTGCTCGGCGTACTCCCGGAAGGGCATCTGGGCCCCGGCCGGGTCGATGTACAGCCCCCGGGCCAGGTCGCCACGGATGTGGTCGAGGAAGCGCTCGGCGTCCTTCTTGCGGTGAGCGCGAGTGCTTCAGCCCCTCAGCGCATGCGAGCTTCGATGCCTTCCC
>JADDQT010000290.1 GCA_016781225.1 Actinomycetota bacterium | reverse complement strand
CGGGCGTGGCTGTGGCGGGGAGCTGGCCGGTGGGGGAGGTGAGCCTGGTGGCGAGTCACCTCGGCGGGCGGGGACCGGCCCGGTACGAGGTGGTGGAGACGCTGTCGCTACAAGGATAGGTCCTTGTTCGAACAGGCGTTCGGAACTACAGTGGCGGAAGTACAGCAGTGTCGTCCGACCGGTGACCAGGATGGATTGTCACACCCTCTCCGTAGGGTGGGCCTCGTACGAAGAACCGTTCGAGAGAGGGGGCTCCAGTGGAGCGAGACAAGGCACTCGACATGGCATTGGGTCAGATCGAGAAGCAGTTCGGCAAGGGTTCCATCATGCGGATGGGGGAGGGTGCCCACATGAGCGTGGAGACCATCTCCACCGGCACTCTGGCTCTGGACCGGGCGCTCGGCGTGGGTGGGCTGCCCCGGGGCCGGGTGGTGGAGATCTTCGGACCGGAGTCCTCGGGTAAGTCCACGCTGGCCATGCATGTGGTGGCCGAGGCTCAGCGCAACGGTGGCATCTGCGCCTACGTCGACGCCGAGCACGCCATGGACCCGGTGTACGCCAGCGCCATCGGCGTCAACATCGACGACCTGCTCATCTCCCAGCCCGACACCGGTGAGCAGGCGCTGGAGATCTCCGACATGTTGATCCGATCGGGAGCCCTGGACGTGCTGGTGGTCGACTCGGTCGCCGCCCTCACGCCCAGAGCCGAGATCGAGGGGGAAATGGGCGACAGCCACGTCGGCCTCCAGGCCCGGTTGATGTCACAGGCCCTGCGCAAGATCACGGCCACCCTGAACCGCTCGCGCACCATCGCCATCTTCATCAACCAGCTCCGGGAGAAGATCGGCGTCATCTACGGCTCGCCCGAAGTCACGCCCGGCGGCCGGGCACTCAAGTTCTACTCCTCGGTTCGCCTCGACATCCGCCGGGTGGAGTCCATCAAGAACGGTGCCGAGGTGGTGGGCAACCGCACCAAGGTCAAGGTGGTGAAGAACAAGGTCTGCTCGCCGTTCAAGATCTGCGAGTTCGACATCATGTACGGCAAGGGCATCAGCCGTGAAGGCTCCCTGATCGACGTGGCGTTGGACCTGGGCTTCGTGAAGAAGTCGGGCGCCTGGTACACCTACGAAGGCGAGCAGTTGGGCCAGGGGCGGGAGAACGCCAAGCAGTTCCTGCTCGACAACCCCGAGGTCATGGTGGCCATCAACGACCGGGTCCGCCAGCAGCTCGACCCCGGCACGATTGACGGCGGCGCCGACGAGGTCCCCCTCGGCCAGGGCCCGGGAGACGACGAGCCCATCTCTCTGCGCCCGGCCGGCCCTCAGGGCCGCACCCAATCGGGCTAGGCGCCGCGTCCAGCGCGCGAATACACCTCAGTTCATGTGACGACGACGGGCTGCGGTTCCCATGACGGCGCTTGACGACCTGGAGCAAGGTGTTGGCGGAGATAGAAGCCACCGGCGGGGAGGCGGCGGCGCTGGGCGGGCTGCACTGCACGCCCGGATGCCCGGCGCCGGCCCGGGCCGGTTGAAGATGGGGCAGGCGGTCGGTAGCACGGCCCGAGCCCGCGTTCGGGTGACGACTGGGCAGGGTCAGACGTCCAAGCGCATGCATACCCTCGGAGCAACTTCGAGGCCACGAGCCTTCTCCGCTTCCCGAATCGCATGCAGTGCGGGACCGATTGCATCGTCAGGCAGCACCCGGAAGCCGAGGTGCTCGTACAGAGGTCGATTCCACGGGACCTCGGCGTAGGTCGTGAGGGTGACGGCGAGGCGTCCGGTCTGCGAAGCCCATGCGCATACGCGATCGACGAGCGCACGACCGACGCCGGCGCCTTGGTGCTCGGGACGTACGCTTACCTGCTCGACGTGAGCGTTACCGTCCACGTCGTCGACCATGACGTAACCGATCGGCTCACCCGAAATGCTGACGGCGACCCAGCTACGGCCATCTTCCGCGTAGCTCGCGAGTTCTTCGAGGGAGGGTGGCTCGTCGTCAGCGACCGTCTCCAAACCGACGTCGCGGAAGCGTTGGCCGGCAAACCGTTCGATTTCCTGTAGCACCGGCCCGTCCTCGCGACGAGCTGCCCGTACGGCGAACACACCGAAAGCATGCATCAGCTTCCGCTCGGTCAGGAAACTCACGGCGGCGGTCAATTAGAGCGACGCGAGAGATTGTTTTGGGACGTTGACTAAGCCGCTGACTGGTGAACGGTCGTTGTCCTCGTCGCTTGGTGATTGCCGCCCTCAGGCAGAGAGACGCTTGGCGTCACGCCGGATGCGGAGGCGCGGCACCCTCGACCGTCGAGTCCGTGCGGCTCGATCCGGAACTCAAGGAACTGCTTGCTCACCGTGAGGAGGAGGAGGGAGTCCCGGTCTCTGAGGTCATCCGCGAGGCGCTCCGACATCACCTCGAGGCGAGCTGACGACCTGCCCCATACCGCCGGGGCGCAAGCGTTCTTAGCGTGCGTTCAGCACGATGGTTAGCACCACCGACAAGATCACAGACAGCACCAAGGGCCACCAGAAGAACCGGACACGCGATCGCCGGCCCGAGCGCTTGTACCAGACGAACATTGACTTGATGCTTCCCATCCAGTCGACTCGACAAACCGGGGGGCCGGGCAAGCGGCTCGTCTGCTGCCCTTGTAACCGCACGCCACGGCGGGTCCCCCAGCGACGAGCGCGTAGCCGTCTCCAGGTGCCACCCCCGGTGACCCACCATCGTCACGGCACGAACCGGAAGCTGAGTGGGTGCGATCACCACGCGGAGGTGGTCGGCGATCCACCCGGACACTCTGCTGTTGCTGGAGGCGTCGAGCTTGCCGCCCAGTACCGCCACGAGCCCAAACCTGTAACGCCGGTTGCCGGCCTCAGAGTGGGACGAGTCGAAACATATGAGAGAACTCGTCACGGGTGTCCGCGAGGGCCTCGGTCAG
>JADDQT010000289.1 GCA_016781225.1 Actinomycetota bacterium | reverse complement strand
GGCAACGGGCGTGCCTCCCAGGACCCGGGGTCGCGGCGGACCAGAGCCAGCGCCAAGGCACCGACCAGCACCGTCAGACGGGCTTCCTCCCACCAGCACTGCGTCGGGCGTCGGGGAGACGCGGGTCGGCTCGAAACGGAAGTCGGGGAACGCCCGCCGGTTCTCGTCGAGGAAGTCGTTCACCCGGCCGGCGCCTCGAACACCTCGCCGTTGGCCGTCACCTCGTAGCGGGGCCGCCCGAACTTGGCGATGCAGGCATCGAAGTCGTGGGCGTTCTCCAGCCGCATGTGCTCGTTGACGATCTCCTCCCGTCCGTCGTCAGCCGGCACGAAGCCGACCATACCCCTGGCGCTCCCGGAAGTGAGCTGTGATTGGCAGGAGTCACCAGGGAGTTCTCCTGTTGACGCGCACAGTGGTCGATGGGAGGCTGCGCTCCTACCTCGACGAGAGCGGAAAGCATGTCGACGACCACGAGGGTTCGGCGCCGGATGCTTCCCCTGCTTGTGGCCACCGCTGTGGTCCTGCTCCTCTTCGTTCCCGTCCCGCCGGCCACGGCCGAGACGCCCGCTGGCGTCACCTACCTAAGCAATCGGCCCTGGACCCAGGTGTCCAACGGCTGGGGGCCGCTGGAGGCCGACCGCAGCAACGGTGAACACTTCCCGGCAGACGGTGAGCGCCTCACGCTGGCCGGCGTCGGCTACGACAAGGGGCTCGGGGTCCATGCGCGCTCCGAGGTCCAGGTCACCTTGGACAGGGCCTGTAGTCGCTTCCTGAGCAGCGTTGGCGTGGACGACGAGGTCGGCTCGAACGGATCGGTGATCTTCAAGGTCTACGCCGACAACACCAAGATCTTCGACAGCGGCGTGCTCAGGGGCAGCTCGCCCACCCGCAATGTGGACCTCGACGTCCGTGGTGTCGCCGGCCTGCGGCTGGTGGTGACCGACGGGGGGGACGGCATCGGCTGGGACCACGCCGACTGGGCTGACGCCCGCCTGGCGTGTTCTCCGCCACCGGCGGCTTCGGCGTCGCTCACCGATCGGCCCTGGACCCAAGTGGCCAACGGCTGGGGGCCGCTGGAGGCCGACCGCAGCAACGGTGAACACTTCCCGGCAGACGGTGAGCGCCTCACGCTGGCCGGCGTCGGCTACGACAAGGGGCTCGGGGTCCATGCGCGCTCCGAGGTCCAGGTCACCTTGGACAGGGCCTGTAGTCGCTTCCTGAGCAGCGTTGGCGTGGACGACGAGGTCGGCTCGAACGGATCGGTGATCTTCAAGGTCTACGCCGACAACACCAAGATCTTCGACAGCGGCGTGCTCAGGGGCAGCTCGCCCACCCGCAATGTGGACCTCGACGTCCGTGGTGTCGCCGGCCTGCGGCTGGTGGTGACCGACGGGGGGGACGGCATCGGCTGGGACCACGCCGACTGGGCTGACGCCCGCCTGGCGTGTGCCACTGCCGCTCCGGTCACTCCGGCCACGGCGTCCCAGGTGGACAGCGAGCACAGTGGCGCCACGGCGACCCCGATGCTGAGGGGCGCCAACGAGCGCTGGGCTCGCACCTTCCCCGGCGGCGACGTCCGCATGCCGCTCGTCGTCGGTGACCGAGTGTTCGTCACCGCCGGCTACGTCGTTGACCCCGTCGACCATAGGGGCAAGGCGGTGCGCCTGGTGGCGCTGGACCGCCGGTCCGGTGTCGAGCTGTGGTCGGCCTGGCTGCACGACGACCTGGCCAACGACACCGACTTCGCCTTCGCAACATACGGGGACGGCAAGGTGTTCGCGGCGACCACCGGGGGCCGTCTCAGCGCCTTCCATGCCGTCACCGGTCAGAACCTGTGGACGGCTCAGCTGCGAGACCTTCGGGTCAGCTCGGCGCCGACCGCCTTTGATGGGCACGTCTACGTCTACGGGTACGAGAACAGCCTCGGCCGAGTGTGGTCCGTGAGCCAGCTCGACGGGCGCGCCGACTGGGAGTTCGCCAGCCAATGGCTCGGAGGGCACGAGAGCCCGCCGAGTGTCGTGGCCGACGCCGTCTTCGTCACCGGCGGCTGCGACCAGACGTATGCCCTCCGGCGCACTGACGGCCAGGTCCTGTGGGACACGGCGGGGCGTTGTTACGGCGGTTCTGGAGCCACGCCCGTCCACCACCTGGGGCGCCTCTATTCATTGTCCGACAGCTGGCAAGGGGGGGTGTTGGCACGCGACGCCCGCACCGGCGCCGAGGTCGGTCGGTTCCCCTCCGTCTACCAAGCGGTGACGCGCTCCTCGACGGGCTACTTCGGTGACGGACTGAAGATCGAGGCTTACGACCTGCCGACTCGCCGCCTGCTCTGGAGGTTCTCGTCGCAGACTCGCCTCCTGTCGCAACCGCTGCTCGTGAACGGCGTCGTGTATGTGGCCGCCGAGTCCAACGAGGTCTGGGGCATCGACGCCTCCACTGGTGCCCTGATATCGAAGAGGCCCCTCGGCGGACTCCCGTCGACCCGCTTCGACACGATGAACGCCGGGGAAGGCATGCTTCTTGTGCCGGCCGGCAATCGGCTGGTGGCCTTCGGCTGACCCGCGGGCGGAGGGACGACTCCGGAGTAACGTCGACCGGGCCGGCAACGGCCGATTGCTGGAGCGGGCGACGAGAATCGAACTCGCGTTCTCAGCTTGGGAAGCTGATGTTCTGCCTCTGAACTACGCCCGCGTGATGCGCTGAATCCTAACAAACTCCCTGGTCAGGAGATATTCGCTGGCCGAGACCGGGGTCTTCGGTCATGCCCGTGACCTCCACATGACCTTGGCGTGACCTAACGAAACCGGAACTGGACGACATTGGAGCTCACGGGACGGTACCAGCGGACACAGTTCGACACCGCCTCGGAGGGACGAGGACAGCCGATTAGACGGATCGGGGTCGTCGCTGGGAACGCTACGAACGCGCCGTGGGGGTGTCGCTCACCACGCAGAAGGGACCACCCGGTCACCACGACCTAGGG
>JADDQT010000002.1:41196-42790 GCA_016781225.1 Actinomycetota bacterium | reverse complement strand
GGAGGTGGTGGACGCGACCGCCGAACGTTGGCGGTCACGGCACTAGTTTAACATCACTCTCGAACATGCGTTCGGTAAGGGGGGACTATCCTTCAGAATAGGAGGCAGAAGTCCGCCACGCCCGCGGTTCTTCCGCCCTGGGCGCTGGCGGTACCCTCGGTGGATGAACATCTCTCCGGTGACTGCCCAGACCAACAGCGCTGAACGAGCCAACGACGTCTACCAGCGCCTCCTCAAGGAGCGCATCGTCTTCCTCGGGAGCGAGGTCGACGACCAGTCGGCCAACCTCATCTGTGCCCAGCTCCTCCTGCTGGCGGCCGAGGACGCCGACCGTGACATCGCCATGTACATCAACTCACCTGGCGGTTCGGTGACTGCCGGCCTGGCCATCTACGACACCATGCAGTACGTCTCCTGCGACGTGGGCACGGTCTGCATGGGGCTGGCCGCCTCCATGGGCCAGTTCCTGCTCTGTGCCGGGACGCCGGGGAAGCGTTATGCCCTGCCGCACTCCCGCATCCTCATGCACCAGCCGTCTGGGCAGATGCAGGGCCAGGCCGCTGACATCGCCATCCAGGCCGAGCAGATCATCTACCTCAAGCGCATGATGGCCGAGCGCATCGCGCACCACACCGGCCAGCCGGTGGAGCGCATCGAGGCCGACTCAGACCGTGACCGCTGGTACACCGCCGAAGAGGCCAGGGACTACGGGATCGTTGACCGTGTCATCGAGCGCGCCACCCAGGCCGAGGCCCTCACGCCGTAGGCAAAGGGGCTCCTAAGACCTCAGAAGCCCGTCACAGCAGAGGACTTTACCGGCGCCGGCCCTTGGCCCTTTTGGCCGGTGCCCTGGATCGAGGCTTGGCCCGGCTCTTGGGCTTTGCCTTGGGCTTGGCCCTGCGGGCACTGGGGCAACGGGCCTTGCGCCCACGACGAGATCTGCAGGACGACGCTTGTCGTTGGGCAGCGGGCGGCGGCGGAGGGTTGGGCGGAGCGGCACTGGGTGGGGGGGTGCTGGACGAGGGCCCCAGCAAGCCGAGCAGCGGGGGCGATGGCGAAGAAGCGGCGGCGTGGGACCGGGCACTGGAGCGGATCTCGGGCAGGCGGTCATACAGACGGGCCCCGGGGCAGTCCGTCGCCTTGCTGTCACGATGGCCGGCAATGTTCTGGAACTGGCCATTGCGCCCACCGGGATCCACACCGTGCTTGGCCAGCTTCCAGCCGAGCAGCCGCGAGACGGAGTCCACAGCAGCCCGTGGGACGTCGGCGCTGGTGAAGGTCCCGAGAACGGCCACGCCAGTGGATCCCGTGTTGTACCCCTCGGCGTGGGCGCCGATGACGGCTTTGTCCACCCCTCCTGCCCTTCCTTCCCAGATCCGCCCGAAGCGGTCGACGAGGAAGTTGTAACCGATGTCGCTCCAGCGGCGGACGTCCATGTGGTACGCCTGATCGCTCCGCAGGATCCTCGGGACGTCGTCGGCCCCATAGCCATTGGAACCGGCGGTGTGGTGGAGGAAGGCCATCTTCACGTTGGGGGCGTAGCTCGGGGCCTCCCTGGGGGGGCGGGCTCCCCATGCTCCTCGGTCGGCGATCG
>JADDQT010000002.1:27369-41168 GCA_016781225.1 Actinomycetota bacterium | reverse complement strand
CGGGGACAGCAGCCGGACCCGAGCGCCGGCTTGGCGCACCAGGGGGACCTGGAGGTCGGCGCTCGGGGCCTCCAGCTCGAAGCCGTCGGACTTCTCGGCCCACAGCGGCCGGGTCACGGTGCGGGGGTTGCGGTTCTCCTTGGAACCGGGATCGGGTGCGTCCTCGTCCTCCACCTCGAGCTCCGTCCACCGGCCCCAGCTCCCACCGGTACGGGTGCGGACCCGCGCCGTTCCTGCTTCCCTGCCCTCCCAGCTCGCTCCAACCATGTCGAACGGCGCCACGTCGGCCTGGGCGAACCTGGCGAGGAGGCCACCGACGCCGGCGGACGCCACTGGGCCGTCTACGGGAGGAAGCACCGTGTCCACCCTCATGGCCCGCTCGGTGGCGAGTGCCGGGGTGGGAAGGACCATGGTGGCCCCACCCACCATCAGGGCGAGGAGGAAGCAGATCCCCAGCCGGACCTTGGCAACATCGTTCCGTACCACTCGTACCCCCGGCCCGTTCGAATGGGGAAGATCACCCACCCGGAGGAACCCGACACCCGCAGGCGCCGATGCTGCTCGGTGTCCTCCCCGCTAACTTCCCAAGGGTGGCCAAAGCAAGGGGTTTCGTCAAGCCAAGCCCGGTGTCTCAGGTGCTTGACCAGGAGAGCTCTCTCGATCCGGTCGACATCACACTGACCGAGGACTCATCAGTTGTGAGCTGGCTGCGCCCACGGTGGTGATGGCGGCCCATCCGTCAGCCGTGGCGCCAACTGACTGGCTGCGCTGAAGCGGCCAACGAGAGGTCGGCCGTTCTACAGGGCGGGTATGGGGCGGCGCAGCCTCGGCCTTTGCCGCGGGTACAGGAGCGCCCGCAGGCACTGATCAGTGGCGGCAACGAAAACCACCCCCAGGATGAGGACGGCGCCGAGCATGAGTAGGGGCGGAAACGGTCGGTGGGGCGCTCCGAGTGGTGGCATGACGGCTGCGGCCGGGGCTGGGAGGGGCACCGACTCGAGCAGACCGGCAAGGTCAGGGATGCCTTCATCGAGGCGAGGGTTGATCACACTAAACCGGAGATCACCGAGAGAACCCGCTGTGTTGCCCACAGGGATGCGACGGGGGACCCTCTCGGGGAAGGATGTCCGCGCTCGGGACAGTTCGCTGCGGAAGACAATCTTTGTTTCTCCCGGCTTCAGGGAGAGCGGCAGTTCAAGAGTGCGCCGCCCCCCGGGAGAGTGGAGTTCTGGCAAGCGGTCGCCCACGTTGACCACGACCGCCGTCTCGACCGGCGATTCGAGATCAAAGCTGAACACAACTTCGCGACGCTTGGTCGTCCGGTTCACCAAGCGCACCTCGCCCCTGGATTCGGCTGAGCGAGAAACCACCCCTTCGGCCGCTGCAGGACCACCGAAGTCCGAGCTCCACTGCAGCCTCGAAGGCTGGAGCACGAACTGGCGGAAAGCTGCCGCCCGGGCGGCTCCCAGCTTACCTTCGAGCTCTCGTTGCAGCGGACGTAGGTCATAGACGGCGAGTCGTCCATCAGCACTCACAAGGGGCTGGTTTAGATACGGCCGGAATTTGCCCTCGAGGTCGCGCCCTTGGTTGCTGTAACCGTCCCGATCGATGTAGAGGGCTTCGAACCCGGCCAAAGCTACCCGTGGTATCACCTCGAGAGTTGGGAGGGACAAGAGCTGCTCCTGCCAGTAGCTTTCCCGACTCCGCATCCCACCGAAGCTCCACCGCAAGGTGTCCGAGTGGAGATAGCCCCGAAGATGAGCATTTCCATAAACGAATCCAAACGCGGCGGGCTCAGGGAACGGCATGATGGGCAGCTGAAAGACGTCGGCCTCTCCAAAGCTCTTTTCGACTGTTCGGATGAACGACTCATCGGAACGCCACGTTGCCGATGCCTCGTCGTACGCAGGTACGAACGACGTGCTGGTTTGATCGACGACACCTACCACGAGGACGAGCATCGAGAGACCGAGGCGCGTCGCTGCGGTCCGGGCGCCCTCCGCGCGTATAGAGACTCGGTCAAGCGCCAGCGCCACGGCTCCGAGCGCGAAGAAGGCGACAAAAATTGAGATGCGGTTCCAGCCCCTGATCTGGACGAAACCCAGGCTTGCCAAGACAGCCGAGAAACCGGCCACTGTCCCGAGGAGGACGGTGAAGAGCAGGAGAGTGGCCATGCTGGTGGCCGGCCCGGCGTCCGAGCCGCGACCCAGCAGGCGTCGGCAGGCGATCAGCAAGAGCCCTATGAATCCGGCCCCTCCTATCAAACCCAACGTCTCGGTGCCCTCTCCGGGCAGCACGCTCTTCTCCCCAAAGCGAAGGTCGAGGGCGGAGATGCGGTGCTCCGGCGTTGGCAGCAGGAGGTTGACGATCTTCAACCCATAAACCTCCGATTCGGTGGCGACGCGACGAGCAACTTCCTGGTTTCGTCCCTGTCGCTCGTAATAGAGCAGGTTTGGGAGGAGAGCGGTTGCCAGCGTGGCCACCATCACCCCGGCGAGGATGAACGACGCCAGCAGCGGTCGGAAAGAGCGAATGGTCAGGGCCCTCGCCAGGCCGGCGAAGGCCAAGAGGAGCATGGCGAAAACGGCGTAGTAGACACTTGTGAGCGCCCCCACGACACAGATCGCTATGGCCAGCACGGCGCGAGATCGCTTGACCCGATTGTCAGACTCCTGGTTGGCGCCCCGGCGCAGATCCAGGAGCGGCTCGTCACCAAGTTGTCGCACCAGGAGGGCACACACCAGCGGAACCATGAAGTACGACGCGAGGGTCAGGTGACCGTAGTACCCGCCACGCAAGAAGTGGTAGGGCAGGAAGCTGTAGAGGACCGCACCCGCACATGCCATCGGGGGGCTGACCTTCAACAGCCGAAACGCCACGAAGGCGCACGCTGAGACCATCAAGAAGCTGAGTCCGTAGACGCAGTTCATCACGGCGGCCGGATCGCTGGTCAGCAGGCCAAGCCCCTTGATGATCAACAAGTGGAGCACGTCAGCCGAGACAACCGGGAAGTCGTAGAGCCGCTGTCCGAACGGAGCACCCAGGTGCGGTGACTGGTTCACCCAGCCCTCGCGGAGCACGTTCTTGATCGTCATCAGCGTGAACTCGTTGTCTATTCCCGCACCAACTGGCACGTGTGGGTCGGCACGCCACAGCTGGAGCACGACGATCAGGGCGAGGCTCGTCACAACCAGGGTGATCGTGAACCACAACACGTTGACCCTGACGCGTTCTCGCCAATCGCGAGCGCGCGCCATCCGATTCAGATCAGGTCTGGTCTGCCGCCCGACTGGCCTTTCGTCCGTCAATAGCACCACTCGTGAGCGGCCCTGATCGCCTTTTCTGGGCTGCCGAGGGGCATGTGACCAATCCTACGGCGCAATGTTGAGGGCGGGCCGTCGCCCCGTTGCCGGGCTACCCGGTCAGGCCTGCGCCCGGCGTGCTCTTCGGTTCGCGTTCCCCAGCGAAGAGCTGGAAGGGATGTGCCCCTTGCCACACGGGGACTCGCTCCAGGCTGGTCTCCAGCCGGGCCCCCCAGCGACGGTTCGTGATGAAGGGGGGGAAGAATCCAAAGCGCACGAATGAGGTCGGGCGCAAGCCGGCCTGCTCCATCGCCGGGTAGAGGAGTTCCTTTCGCATGTTGCGCATCCCGCGCTCACCCTTCCAAGACATCTCCGGGGTGGCGAAGATCTGTACGTAGTACAGGGGGTTGGACGGGTTGGGCTCGAGGAACCCCACCCGACCTCCGGGCCGCACGAGCTTGGCGACAGCCGAGAAACAGGCCTGCAGGTCGTGTACGTGATGCAGCACGAAGAATCCGATCACCGCGTCGAACTGGCCGTACATGGCGGTCGGGCAATCGAGCAGGTCAAAGGCGTGCAGCGGGATGTCGTAACCCTCGGTGTTGTGCTCACGCATCTTCTTCAACAGTTGGGCCGAGAGGTCGAGACCCTCGACTCGGATCCCCCGCTCAGCCAGCAGGAAGGTGTACCGGCCCATGCCACACCCGACCTCCAGGACGCGCTCGCCCTCTTGGATGCCGGTGAAACGGACCATGGCCTCGACGTGGCGGCGGAGGTAGAGCGACCCGCTGGGTTTGAGGCTGGGATGGTCGGCTCGTTCGAAGTACTCCCGCTGATACTCGTTGTGATCGGTAAACGTTCCGGCGGCTCGGTCCATGGTGTGCTTCCCTTTCAGAGCTGAAGTGCATTCGACAGTTCTGCTTGCCATAAGCAAGCCTTGGGGCGCTCACGTCGTGGAGTGCAAGTTCGGTCTTCTCCGCCTAGGCTGTGCTCCTTCATCGGCGGAGGGACGGCGGCCGAGCGGCGGCCCCCAGGTGCGGCGCCCTTAGGAGCCTCCCATGCACGAGCAAGAGGTGGAGACCGCATGGTACTCAATGGTGGGGTAGCCCGGACACTGGTCATACCCATGTACCGGGAGGCCACGAGGATCGAGGCGACCATTGGGGCGCTGGCATCCTCTTCGCTCGCCGCTCCCACCACCCACATAGTTTTCGTCGACGACGGTAGTGACGACGGAACGGCTGAGGTCGTCGCTTCAGCTTTGCGCAGGTTCGAGCTCGATGCCCGAGTCGTGAGGCTGGAGACAAACTGCGGGAAGGGAGCCGCCGTCCGGACGGGTGTGCTGGATGCCGTCGGCCGGTACGTTGCCTTCGCCGACGCCGACCTGTCGGCGGGAATACCCGAGATAGAGCGTTGCTTCCATCTGCTCGAGGTCGGCGGTTGTGATGTCGTAGCTGCCACTCGGGGCGCGCCGCTCAGCAACATCGTCATCCCTCAGCCTTGGGTTCGACAACTGTCCGGGAAGCTGTTCAACCTGCTTCTGCGTGGCCTTGGTCTGACCAGGCTGGCTGACACACAGTGTGGCCTGAAGGTCTTCACTCGGGAGGCTGCAGGCGTACTGTTTTCCGAACTGACAACCAACCGGTTCGCTTTCGACGTGGAAGTTCTCCGGAGGGCTGAGCTTGAGGGAATGGTGGTACGAGAGGTGCCAATCGAGTGGAAGCACATCGAGGCCAGCCGGGTACGCCCCGTCAAGGACAGTTCGCGCATGATCAGCGACGTCCTCCGGGTGCGGCGGCGCCTCGGCCACAAGAACGCGGCCCCGGCAGCTGGGCTCATGTCCAGTGCCAAGTTCGACGTCACGGCCAAGATGGAGCGCCATCACTGGTGGTTCCGCGCCAAGCGGGAACTCCTGGCCCAGGAGTTGCGCCATGTGGGGGCGGCGGGGAGCGTGGCGGTGGACGTCGGCTGTGGGACCGGCGAGGTGGTGCGGAGGCTGAACGAGCTCCCGTTCGAGACGGTGGTGGGTGTGGACCTAAGCCTCTATGCCTTGGAGCTGGCCCGCAAGGAGTCGGAGCTGTCCTCGCCCCTGTTGGCCTCCAAGGCCGGCCGGCTCCCGGTGCGGACGGGAAGCGCGGATTGCCTGGTGAGCCTCGACGTCGTGGAGCACCTCGACGACGACGTCGAGGCCCTGCGGGAGTTCGCTCGGGTGGTACAGCCCGGGGGGACCGTCGTCGTAGCGGTGCCCGCTTACAACTGGGCGTGGAGCGATCACGACGTTGTGCTCGGCCACCGGCGCCGTTACACCCGCCGCACCCTTCTTGAGGCCGCCGCCGCGGCCGGCCTGGTGGTGCAGCGCTGCACCTACTACCACTCGTGGTTGGTCCCGCTCGCGCTGGCGGTGCGGCGAACCCCACTTCGTCGGTTGCTTCGGGGTGAGGCCGAAGAGGCCAGCTACGTGAACCCCACCGTCAACCGCTTGCTGGGGGCGGTGACCGCCGTCGAGCGGGCGGCCAGCCGCTTGTTCGACCTACCTACGGGGCTATCAGTGATGTTGGTGGCCCGCTCGCCCGGCCCACAGGACTGACGAAACAGCAACGTTCGGCAACGGTTTACGGCCCCACCGGGCCGTCAGGTCCCCCAGCCGGTGGGCCGCCACCACTTGTGCCACATGGCGTTGTCCAGCCCACGCACGAACACGTCCAGGCGGTCGGGAGCCCACGACACGGCGGCTGGGTCCGATGTGAGGTGGCCTCCCAGCGGCACCCACGGCGACCACATAGAGCCGGTCCAGGCCTTGTGCCACATGGCGTTGTCGGTGCCCCGGACGAAGATGTCGAGGCCGTTTTCGGTCCTCGACGCCATCGCCGGTCCGGATGTGAGCTGGCCCCCGAGGTGTGTCCAAGGCGTCCAGCCCCAGCCGTCCCAGGCCCGATGCCACAAGGCATTGTCGGGGCCCCGCACCACCACGTCGAGGCGGTTGGGCCCCCACGACACGGCGTCGGGATCGGATGTGAGCCAGCCCCCGAGGTGTGTCCACGGCGTCCACACCGAGCCGGTCCAGGCCCGATGCCACAAGGCATTGTCCGTACCCCGCACCACCACGTCGAGGCGGTTGTGCCCCCACGACGCCATCGCCGGTCCGGATGTGAGCTGGCCCCCGAGGTGTGTCCACGGCGTCCACACCGAGCCGTCCCAGGCCCGATGCCACAAGGCGTTGTCGGGGCCCCGCACCACCACGTCGAGGCGGTTGGGCCCCCATGACACGGCGGCGGGATCGGAGGTGAGCCAGCCCCCGAGATGTGTCCACGGTGTCCACCCCGACCCGGTCCAGGCCTTGTGCCACAAGGCCTGGTCGGGGCCGCGAACGAAGGTGTCCAGGCGACCGTTGGCCCAAGAGGCCACCGCCGGACCGGAGGTGAGGTGGCCCCCCAGGGACTCCCAGCCCCCTGAGGTGGACGCGGTCTGAGAACGGGCGCCGGCGCGAATGTCGGGCAGACGCTCGTACAGGCGCCCACCGGGGCAATCCGTCGAATCACTGTCGCGGTGGCCTGACACGGTGTTGAACGTGACGGTGCCGCCGTCGGAGTTCATGGTCGTGGTGCCTCCGGGATCCACCCCGTGATAGGGCAGCTTCCAGCCGAGGAGGCGGGTTATGGCGTCGACTGCAGCGTTGGGAGGGGCGACGAATGTGAAGGTGCCTATTACCGCCACACCGGTGGACCCCGTGTTGAAGCCCCGAGCGTGGGCACCGACGACCGCTCTGTCGACGCCCCCGGCTCGTCCCTCCCAGATGCGCCCGAAGCGGTCGACGACGAAGTTGTAACCGAGGTCGTTCCATCCCCTGGCGTCCATGTGGTACGCCTGGTCGCTCCGCAGGATGCGAGGTACGTCGTCGGGACCGTAGGAGTTGGACCCCGCCGTGTGGTGGACGAAGGCCATCTTCAGGTTGGCTGCGATGCTGGGTGCGGCTCTGGGCGGACGGGCCCCCCACGAGCCCCTGTCGCCGATCGGAGGCAGGTCGGAGGCGTGGGCGCGTCGCTCGGGCTTCAGCCGGATACGGGAGCCGTCTTCACGCACGAGGTGGACCTTGAGGTCAGTGCCCGGTGCCTCCAGTTCGTAGCCGTGCGCCCGGTCGACGAACAGCGGGCGGGTGAAGCTGCGGTCGCTACGGTCCTCGGTCGAACCGGCATCGGGAGCGTCGTCCTCTTCGGTCTCGAGCGCTGTCCAAGGTTCCCAGCCGGCATCCGTGCGAACTCGTATGCGGGCTGAAGCGCCCTCCGCCGGACCACTCCAACTCGCCCCGACCATGTGGAACAGTGCGGTCTCTGGCTCGGTGAACTTGGGAACAACACCTCCTCCCTCCAGGCCGGCGGTGCCGAGAGGTCTCGGCGGGACGACAGTGTCCACTCGCATGGCCTGCTCCACGCCAAGCGCCGGTGTGGGCACCACCACGGCCAGTGAGCCTGCGACGGTGGCTACGAGGAGGGAGATCCCGAGCCGTACCCTTGCAGCGCTTCTCATGAACGAACCCCCCGGGCCTCAAGTCCTGAAATGATCACAACGCCCGGAGGATCCGGTTCAGCCGCCAGACTCTGGCGCCGCCTGCGAAGCCTCCGCTCACTGCAAGGGTGGCGAAGGCAGCAGCGAACGTCAAGCCCGGGGCGGCGGCCTCACAGCTCTTCGGCCAGCCTGCCTTCCATCCTGTTGAATACCCACAGACCGACCACGAAGCTGAAAACCGACACGAGGAGAAGGGAGCCGAGCCTGGCGAAGGAGGGCAGCCGAACGTGATAGAGGCAGTCCCGGAACGCCTCGACGAATCCGACCATGGGGTTGAGCCCGTAGAGAGAGCGTGCTCGATCGGGAACCTCAGAGACCGGATACAAGACGGGCGTGAGGTAGAACCAGATTTGGAAGAGGATGCCCACGAAGTGCTGCACGTCTCGGAAGTAGACGTTGGCTGCGCTCAGGGCCAGGCTCAGTCCCGCGAGGAAGACGGCGAGGGCCAACATGACGAGGACCACCACCGGTAGGTAGAGCAGATTGAAGTTTCCCATGATGAGGAAGACGAGGGTCAACAGCGACATCTCGATGGCGAGCGAGATGAGCCAGGCGACCACCTGGGACGCCACCAGGAGGTCACGGGGGAAGTAGCTCTTCTTGATCAGGTTGGCGTTGGTCACCAGGCTGTTGATCGATCCGTTGGTGGCATTCACCAGGAAGGTCCAAGGGAGCAGGCCGCAGAGCAGGAATAGGGGGAAGTTCTTGAGCCCGCTGGGTGAGCCCGTCGGCGGCTCTATCTTCAAGAAGACCCGGAAGACGAGGGTAAAGATGACCATGATGGCCAGCGGGTTCAGGAGCGACCAGGCCCATCCCAACGCCGTGCGCTTGTACTTGGTCCGCAGCTCCCGCAACGTCAGGTTGACCATGAGCTGTCTGGAGCTCATGTACTCAGCGATGGTGGTCAACTAACTTTCACCGGGCCGTCAGGTCCCCCAGCCGGTGGGCCGCCACCACTTGTGCCACATGGCGTTGTCCAGCCCACGCACGAACACGTCCAGGCGGTCGGGAGCCCACGACACGGCGGCTGGGTCCGATGTGAGGTGGCCTCCCAGCGGCACCCACGGCGACCACATAGAGCCGGTCCAGGCCTTGTGCCACATGGCGTTGTCGGTGCCCCGGACGAAGATGTCGAGGCCGTTTTCGGTCCTCGACGCCATCGCCGGTCCGGATGTGAGCTGGCCCCCGAGGTGTGTCCAAGGCGTCCAGCCCCAGCCGTCCCAGGCCCGATGCCACAAGGCATTGTCGGGGCCCCGCACCACCACGTCGAGGCGGTTGGGCCCCCACGACACGGCGTCGGGATCGGATGTGAGCCAGCCCCCGAGGTGTGTCCACGGCGTCCACACCGAGCCGGTCCAGGCCCGATGCCACAAGGCATTGTCCGTACCCCGCACCACCACGTCGAGGCGGTTGTGCCCCCACGACGCCATCGCCGGTCCGGATGTGAGCTGGCCCCCGAGGTGTGTCCACGGCGTCCACACCGAGCCGTCCCAGGCCCGATGCCACAAGGCGTTGTCGGGGCCCCGCACCACCACGTCGAGGCGGTTGGGCCCCCATGACACGGCGGCGGGATCGGAGGTGAGCCAGCCCCCGAGATGTGTCCACGGTGTCCACCCCGACCCGGTCCAGGCCTTGTGCCACAAGGCCTGGTCGGGGCCGCGAACGAAGGTGTCCAGGCGACCGTTGGCCCAAGAGGCCACCGCCGGACCGGAGGTGAGGTGGCCCCCCAGGGACTCCCAGCCCGATGCAGCCGGCTCCCAGAGGAAGGAGACGGTGACCCATTCGTTCTGCGCGTAGCGCAGACCGAGCCGGGCTGCAGCCTCGACCGACAGGTCGATCCCACCCGGGTTCAGGACACACCGAGAGAACTGGTCGGCACCGTCGGTGCGCCCGCTGGGGCTGCCGTTCAAGTTGTTGCAGGGCATGGCGTTGTAGTCCTGCTGGAACGCAGCCTGGGCCTCTGGAGTGCCGCGAGGCAGGTCCGCAAAGCGGCGGCGGGGGCGGGGCGAGCCGGGCTCGGCCCAGTAGTTGTCGTCGACGTTCCACGGCCCTACCTCGGTTGCGGGAATGGCGGCTCGCTGGCCGCTGTCCCGCGTCACCATGACGCGGTAGTCGAGGTCGAGGCGGTACCCGGGTGCGCAGCCGAACCGACTGAGGTTGGTGCTGTCCCGGCGCGCTGCGAACTTCACGCACTTGTCGGGGACGGCCACCTCCACGCTTCCGGGAACCGTGGGCTTGTACTGCGTGGCGAACACCCGATAAGTGACCGGCCCGGCTTGACTCGCCGACACCACGCCAGGCCTCGTCCCGGTGGCGGCCTCGGAACCGGAACCGGCGGCGGACTGACGGCCCGCTTCGGCGGCCTGCTCCTGGTCGAAGGGCGTCGGACGCAAGGCATCGGGAGGGGAGTCGCCGCCCGATTCGCCAGGTGGGGATCCCGCCAGGGCATCGGGCGTGAAGAGAGCGTTGACGCCTAGCAACGCCACGGCGACCACTGTTCGCAAGCGCACCGATCCAGGCTACTAGCCATCGCAGAGGGCCAACCGCGCCGTGAGGTCACCCAGATTGGTGGCGTGGTCGGGTGGGCAGCGGCCCACTCCAGTGGCCTCCCAGGGACACCATGCCGTGGGTCTCACGCAGCTCCCCGGGATCGACGTTGAAGCGGAACGCACGATGGCGGTGGTCGTAGGGGTGCACGCAGGAGTAGTCGTAGATCACGGCCGTCAGGTCGTACGTGCCTGGAAGGAGCAAGAGACGGTCGAGGTGGAGGTCGACGTGACCGCGGCCCTCGAGCCGGTCGGGCACACAGTCGGTGTACCGGGTGTTGGGCCCGGTCAAGTAGGTCCCGTCCAGGGTGTGAACGGCCATCCCGAACACGGGACGGTCGATCGGTTGGTCGAGCTGGTAGTGAAACCGGAAGGTGAGAGCCTGACCGCTGCGGGGCCGAGTCACCGGGGCACCGTCGGCGCCCAGGAGCTCGGCGTGTTCGATCCGGCCCTCTCCCGAACCCCAGCGATCGCCGTTTGACTCGTGCTCTACCGCCGGTCCTTCGTCCTGCATCGAGTTCATGTACTGATCGACGACCCGGCGGGCCGAGTCGACCACCTTCAGTCGGCCGTTCTCCAGGCACGCCGCCTCGTCGCAGAGGTTGGTGACGGCGGCCAGGTCGTGGGTCACGAGCACGATGGTCTTGCCTGCGTCCTTCAGATCGATGAACTTCTCCTGGCACCGGCGTTGGAAGATCTCGTCGCCCACGGCCAGAACCTCGTCGACGAGCAGGACGTCGGGATCCACGTTGATGGCCACCGAGAAGCCGAGACGCACGTACATACCCGACGAGTAGTTCTTCACCGGCTGGTCGATGAACTGGTGCAGACCGGCGAAGTCCACGATGTCGTCCAGCCGGCGATCCAGCTCCTTGCGGCTGAGCCCGAGGATCGAGCCGTTGAGGAAGATGTTCTCCCGACCGGAGAGCTCGGGGTGGAAGCCGGCGCCGAGCTCGAGCAGGGCCGAGGCCTTGCCGTTCACGGTTACCGAGCCGGCGTCGGGCCTCAGGATCTTGGTGATGCACTTCATCAGGGTGCTCTTGCCCGAGCCGTTCTCGCCCACCAGCCCGAAGGTGATGCCGGCGGGAATCTCGAGCGACACGTCCCGCAGCGCCCAGAACTCCTCCACCACCGACCTGCGCTTGCGCATGACGGTGGCCTTGAGCGACTGGTTGCGCTCGTGGTAGAGGCGGAATCGCTTCGACACGCCGTCGACCACCACCGCGGCGTCGCTCACGGTGCCACCAGCGGGTCAGCGTCCACGGGGAGACGATAGGACGGCGCGCTCAAGGTCGGGGCGGTCTTCGCCGAGACCCTTCCTCAAATGAGGGAGGCCTTGACGTCCACGCCCGACCGCTCACACCCGTCGAAGCGAAAGGGCCAGTCCCGGCCCCGTTTTGCCCCGTGGGCGCGGTGCCTGCTCATGGTCGCCGTCGCACTAGTGATGGCCGGCTACCCGATGGGCCGCCACGCTCGAGCCACCTCAGAGTCTCCGGCTGCCCGGAAGCCATCGAGTCCGGAGGTGGCGTCGAGCGCCAAGAAGGGTGCCGACGGGGCGGCTTCGGACCCCGGCACCGTGGTCGTGCGGTTCCGGTCCAGGGTCTCGTACCGGGCCGCCCAGGCGGTGGCATCGCGTGCGGGCGGGAGGATGCTGAAGCCGGTAGGCGAGACGGGTTACACGCTGATCTCGACCGCGGGGAAGGCCCCGGCAGAAGTCGTTCGAAGGCTCCAGGGTGAGCAGGGCGTGGAGGCCGCCGAGCCCAACTACCGCCGGAAAGCCGCCGCCTCGCCCAACGATCCCCGCTTCACCAGCGGAGGCCAGAGCTATCTCGACACCTTGGGCATGCCCAGCGCCTGGGACCGCAACACCGGTTCGGACGCGGTCACCGTCGCCATCCTCGACACGGGGGTCGACCTCGACCACCCCGACCTGTCCGGCAACACTGCCGGTGGGGAGCCCAGAATCCTGCCCGGCTACGACTTTGTGAACCGAGACGGCACGGCCGACGATGACAATGGGCACGGCACGATGGTGGCCGGGACCGCTGCAGCCAAGACCGACAACGGCCTGGGTGTCGCGGGTACGGCATGGAAGGCCAGGATCCTCCCCGTCAAGGTGCTCAACTCGGAGAGCGTAGGGTTCGACTCTGATCTCGCCGAGGGGATCAGGTGGGCCGCAGACCGGGGCGCCGACGTCATCAACATGTCCTTCGGTGCTCCCGCCGACAGCGCCATGATCCGGGACGCCGTCAACTACGGCCTCTCCCGGAACGCCGTCGTCGTGGCCGCGGCCGGCAACTACTCCTCGTCCGAGCCCTTCTACCCTGCCGCCTACCCCGGCGTGATGGGCGTCACGGCAACCGACAGCGCCGGCCACTTTGCCGCCTTCTCCAATCACGGGCCGTGGTACAGCGTCGCCGCCCCCGGCATCCGGATCACCTCCACCCATCCGGCTTCCGGTCCCGTGGAGGCTTACAGCACGTTCACGGGCACGTCCTTCTCGGCCCCGCTGGTGTCCGGCATGGCGGTGCTCCTGCGCTCCGCCAACCCGGGATGGACTCAGGACCAGGTCGTCCGACACCTCCGGGCCACCGCCAGGGACGCCGGTCCGCGTGGCCGGGACGACGCTTACGGCGACGGCTTCGTCGACCCGACGGCCGCCCTGGGGGGGACTCCGCTGCCACCGCTCTCCTTGCCGCCGTCCGATGGGCTGGAGCCAAACGACGCACTTGACCGGGCGTCGCCCCTACCGGCCACGGCTGCGCCCACCATCTCGCCCGAGGGGGACGTCGACTGGTTCTACACCGACGTCAATATCAACTCCTTGGGATCGGCCACCTTCACGGTGGAGCCGCCGCCCGCGGGACCCTCCGACCAGGCTGCCCAGATGGACCCGCTGCTCGAGGTCTACGGCCCCGACCACCGGCTCCTGGGCCAGGCCGACGATGGCTTCGACGGGGACCCGGAGCAGCTCCGAGTGCCGACGACCAGCCCAGGTCGCTACTACTTGCGCGTTCGCAGCTACAACGGGTCTACGAGTCCCGGCCCATACTCAGTCTCCGCCTTCGTCGTGGCGTCGGCCTGGTCCCAATGGGAACCCCTGGGCGGTCAGCTCACCTCCGGTCCGGCGGTGGCGTCGTGGACCAACGGTCGCCTGGACACCTTCGTGCGGGGCACGGACAACGCCTTGTGGCACAAGGCGTGGACCGGCTCGGGGTGGACGCCGTGGACGCATCTGGGCGGCCAGCTCACCTCCGACCCCGCCGCCGTGTCCTGGGGACCCGACCGTCTCGACGTGGTGGTGCGGGGACTCGACAACGCCTTGTGGCACAAGGCCTGGGACGGTTCGGGCTGGACACCGTGGACGCATCTGGGCGGCCAACTCACC
>JADDQT010000002.1:0-27177 GCA_016781225.1 Actinomycetota bacterium | reverse complement strand
CTCGGGGTGGACGCCGTGGACATATCTCGGGGGCCATCTCACCTCCGACCCCGCCGCCGTGTCGTGGGGTCCCAACCGCCTGGATGTGACGGTACGGGGACTCGACAACGCCTTGTGGCACAAGGCATGGGACGGTTCGAGGTGGACAGCATGGACACATCTGGGCGGCCAGCTCACGTCCGGACCGGCGATGGCGTCGAGGACCAACGGTCGCCTGGACACCTTCGTTCGAGGCACCGACAACGCCTTGTGGCACAAGGCGTGGACCGGCTCGGGGTGGACGCCGTGGACATATCTCGGGGGCCATCTCACCTCAGACCCCGCCGCCGTATCCTGGGCCCCCGACCGCCTGGACGTGTTCGTGCGTGGACTCGACAACGCAATGTGGCACAAGTGGTGGGGGCTGAGCGGCCAATGATCTGAACAGCTCTGCCTCTCCGAGGCCGTGGTTGAGGTTGGCTTCACCTGAAGGGGTAGGTTTGCCCGGTCGCGCGGGAGGAGCACAGGCATGATCATCACCAGGACGCCGTTGCGCATCTCCCTGGGTGGCGGTGGGACGGACCTGCCCTCGTACTACACCCGCCGGGAGGGTTTCGTCATCGCCGGGGCCATCGACAAGTACGTGTTCATCGGCATCAACCGCACGTTCAGCAACGACTACACGATCAAGTACTCGGAGATGGAGCACGCGGCCACCATCGAAGACATCCGCCATCCGATCGTGCGCGAGGTGATGGCCAAGCATCAGGTCCCTCCGGCGGTGGAAATGATCAGCCTGGCAGACATACCCGCAGGCACCGGGCTGGGCTCGTCAGGCACGTTCACCGTCGGCCTTCTCCGGGCCATCCATGCCCTGCGCCGGGAGCACATCACGGCGGCGGACCTGGCCGAGGAAGCGTGCCACATCGAGATCGAGCGATTGGCCCAGTCGGTGGGAAAGCAGGACCAGTACATCGCCTCGTTCGGTGGCCTCACCTGCTTCGAGTTCCGAGGGGACGGCACCGTCGAGACGTCCCCCCTGGTGTTGGGCGACGACACCCTCCACGACCTGGAGGAGAACCTGGTGATGTTCTTCACCGGGTACTCACGCCAAGCCACCGAGGTGCTGAGCGACCAGAAGCAGCGCTCGGACGGCGGCGACGAGAGCATGCTCGACAACCTGGACAGCATCAAGGCGTTGGGCCTGTCGATCAAGAAGGCCCTCGAGGAGGGCGAGACCCGACTCTTCGGTGAGCTCATGCACGAGCACTGGCTGCACAAGCGCGAGCGCTCGAAGGGCATCACCTCCACGAAGATCGACCACTGGTACGACGTCGGAGTGCGCAACGGCGCCGTAGGGGGCAAGCTCATCGGGGCCGGAGCCGGTGGTTTCCTGCTGTTCTACGCGGGGGACCGCCTCGCCCTCCGCCGGGCGATGTCGGCCGAAGGACTGCCCGAGGTCAGGTTCACCTTCGACCACGAGGGATCGCAACTGATCTTCCGGTCCTGATGCCCGTGCAGTGCGTCGTTCTCGCCGGGGGCCTCGGGACGAGGATGCGCCACTTCACCGAGCGCCTGCCCAAGGCCCTCATTCCCGTCAACGGTGTGCCTTTCGTGAGCCATCAGCTCGCTTGGCTCGCTGGCCAGGGGCTCGAGGAGGTCGTCTACAGCATTGGTTACCGAGGGGAGATGATCCGCTCCTACGTGGGCGACGGCAGCGCCTGGGGCATGAGGGTCGAGTACCTGGAGGACGGGCCCACTCTGCTCGGCACGGCCGGAGCAATTCGCAGAGGGCTGGAGCTCGGACTCGTCGAGTCCCCCTTCTTGGTCCTCTACGGCGACGCCTACCTGCCCATCGAGTACCGACCGGTCGTGGAGGCGTTCTCGGCCGCCGGACTTCCGGCCCTCATGACCGTGTACCGCAACGCCGACGCCTGGGCACCCAGCAACGCGGTGTTCGACGAGCATCTGGTGCGCCTCTACGACAAGCGTCCGGAGCATCGGTCCCCCGAGATGTCCTACATCGACTACGGCCTTTCGGTGCTCACCGCCGGACCGATCGAGGAGGCCGTCGAGCCGGGTCGTCCGGCCGACCTCAGTGACGTCTTCCATGGGTTGAGCGTCGAGGGGCGCCTGGCCGGTTACGAGGTCAGCCAGCGGTTCTTCGAGGTGGGTTCTTCGGCCGGGCTCGCCGACCTAGAACGCGCCCTGACCGCCGCGGACGCCGGTAACGGGATCAGCTGACGGAGTTCAGCCGGTCCGCCAGCGCCATGGCCCGGTCCAGGCACACGTCGCTGTTGATGTAGTCGAACTCGGCGAACCGGCCACACAGGTCGATGCCCTGTTCGGCGAAGTACCGGTGGACGGTGGCCTTGTTCTCCCGATAGCCGTGCGTGTACACGGGGTAGGCGTACTTGAGTCGCTGTACGTCGGTGACGACTACGTCCTCGGCGTCGAGGATGCCGATTCTGTCAAGGTCGTCCACCACCCGGTAGGTCAGCTGCTCGTCACTCAGCTCGTGGACGCCGTCACCGGGGTTGGTGGTGACCTCGGCGATGAGTGACGAGTTGCCAGGCGGGACCAGCCGGTCGCTGAAGAAGCCCATGAAGCACACTCGGTGAGTCACCACGGAGGGATCGGGAATGTACACCGCGCTCTTGTCCAGGAGGGTCTCGTTGCCCACACCAACCAGCACGACCCGCATGGAGTTGTACCGCAGACCCTCGACGGCCCGTCGAACTTCCTCGGGGATCTCGGGGAAGCACTTGACGGCCTCGTGAATAGGAAAGGCAACCACCAGCCGGTCGAACCGATGGACTTCCTCACCGTTCGACACCTCCCACCCGTTCTCCGTTCGCTGCGCGATGGTCACCCTGTAGTTGCAGATGATCCGGGAGCGGGCATCGACGAGGGATCGGACCAGGCTCTCGACCCCGCCCTCCCTGGGGTAGCGGAAGTAAAGCTGGTGCACGTAGCCCTCGGTCTCGATGCCCAGAGCGGAGCGAACCACGTCCTCCATGGGCGGCTTGGGGATCCGCTCCACGAAATCCAGACCGAGCTCGTCGGCCGAGATGTTCCAGATCTTCTCGTTGTAGGGAATGAAGTACTTCTCCGAGATGCCCTTCCCGAAGGTGGCGTAGGCCCACTCTCGCAGGTTGGTCACGCTCCCGGAGAAGTCGTTCCTCAGGTATCCGATCAGACAGTCGTACGCGTCCTCGGGCGCCAGGGAGCCGAGGTCGTTCTCGAAGGGGTACTTCACGTACCGGTCGCCGTACAGGATCTTGTTCGCACGCCGGCACTGGTTGATGTTGTCGCCCAGGAGCTGGTTCACGAGCTCGTTCACCCGCTCCTTCTTCGAGAACAGGATGTGGCCGCCGAGGTCGTAACCGAAGCCGTCCTTGAAGAAGGTGCGGCAGAGCCCCCCTGGCTGGTCGTCCGCCTCCAGCACCATGCTGTCATGATCGAGGAACCGCTGGATGGCAACGCCCGTGATGCCCCCGCCCAGGATGCCGACCTTCATCAGGCGAACCGCACCCTGAGGATGCGCCGGATGGTCCACACGATGCTCTCGAGGGGCCTCATGGTGGACTCTCCGATCCGGAATCGGTACTCGATGGGCACGGTGTGGACGCGGAAACCTTCCTTGAGCGGGCGGAGCAGCAGCTCGACCGGGAGCGCTGCCCCCTTGGGGTCGTATCTCAGCCCGTCGATCACCGTCTTGCGGTAGGCCCTCATGCCGGAATGGAGGTCGCGCAGGCGTCTGGCGAAGAGCACCGAAGCGAGGATCGCGACCGACCAGTTGGCGATGTAGTTGACCAGCGGCATGGCCTCGGGTTTGCGTGGGAGCCGACAACCGTCCACGACGTCCCAACCCTGCTGCAGGACCAGGTCTCGGAGCTCGGGGATCCTCTCCGCCGGGTACGTGTCGTCACAGTCGAGCGTCACGACCACGGCGCCGGAGCCCGAGCGAAGGGCGACGTCCATGGCCGGGCCATAGCCGACGGGCGGGAACTGCTTGATCACCCGGGCGCCGAGCGACTCGGCGATCTCGGCGGTGGCGTCGGTGCTCGAGTCCACGACGAGCACCTCGGCGTCGGGCACCACCTCCTGGACGGATCGGACCACCTTCTCGACGGCGCGCTCCTCGTTGAGCGTGATCATGGCCACGGTCAGATCGCCCTCTGCCATCTCCAGGGCTAGGCCGGACGCCGGGCGACGATGATGATGCGAAAAGCGAACAGCGACCTGCGCAACGAGCCGACCCGGTACTCCAACGGATAGACGTATTGCATGTAGGCACGGTAGGCCGGGGAGTCGATGATGGCCCTGCCCTGGTCTCCATCGGTGGGGGCGGCTCCCCGGGACAGCAGGCGCTTCGCCAGCGGCAGCGCGGCGCGCACGATGAGGGGCGTGTGGTCGACCTTCTCCACGGTGAGGCCGGCCCGGCGCACCATGTCCGATGCAGTCTTGAAGGTGAAGAACCGAATGTGGGTGCGGTCCATCACGCCCGAGTCCTGGTATGTGAACCTGCCGAAGAGGAAGGCCAGGCGAGTCTGCCAGTTGACGATGTTCGGCAGCGAGATCAGTACCCGCCCGTCCGGGGCCAGGTAGTCCAGGTAGGAGCGCAGCACGGTCAGCGGGTCGTATACGTGCTCGAGCACGTCGGAGAAGACGATGCGGTCGAAGCGCTGGTCACCGAGCCGCTCTCGAACGGCGTCGGCATCGGTGAGGTCGGCCTCGAGGACCTGGTCGATACGGGCGGAGGCCTTGGCGGTGGCGTAAGTGGCCTGCTCGATGCCCCAGACCTCGTAGCCCCGCTCGGCGATGGCGCCGGCCAGTGACCCCTGTCCGCAGCCGACGTCGAGGACCTTCGGCCGGGAGCCGTCGGGCACGGGTGAGACGTGACGGAGGACGCCCTCGTTGACTTCCTCGAAGTAGGGATAGGTGTCGTCAGTGGTGAACATGGGAGAGCTCTTGGGGCGGTGCGTGAGGCGGCGTTGCGCCTGGCCCGCAGAATCCAGCAGACCCACATGGGTGAACCCCGGACGCGGTAGCGTACACATCGCACCGGCATCTCGTCGCCGGAGCGGCGTCGGCGCAGACGGGGGGAGTGCAGCCGTGGGAGCACATGACATGACTTCGCCGAACGGCGCCACGGGGGACAGAAGCGGGTTCAGCCGGGCGTTCCTTGCTGAGTCGATCGAGATCCTGCAGCGACTCGACACTGACGAGGCTGACCGGGTGGTTGCCGGACTGGCTGCAACCCGTGCTAGAGGCGGGCGCCTCTTCATCCTGGGGGTTGGTGGGTCTGCCGGCCACGCCAGTCACGCCGTCAACGACTTCCGCAAGATCTGTGACATGGAGGCATACACGCCCACCGACAACGTCTCGGAGCTGACCGCTCGCACCAACGACGAAGGATGGGACACCACCTTCGAGGCCTGGCTGCGAGGCTCGAGGCTGGCGGAGCGGGACGCGTTGTTGGTGTTCTCCGTCGGTGGTGGCAACCGCGAGCAGAACGTCTCGGTCAACCTGGTGCGCGCCCTCGAGCTGGCCCGGGACGTGGGCGCGTCTGTCTTCGGGGTGGTGGGCCGAGATGGCGGCTACACGGCCAAGGTGGCCGATGCCTGCGTCATCATCCCCCCCTTGTTCAGCGAGCACATCACGCCTCATACGGAGGGCCTGTGTGCCGTCGTCTGGCACATGATGGTCACTCATCCCCTCCTTGCCGCCCAGGCGACGAAGTGGGAGTCGTTGCGCTGAGCAACCTTTCCCGCGCCGGCCGCTGGGGGGCGATGCTGGACGGGCAAGGGTTCTTCATCGTCGGAGGGGCCGGCTTCATCGGCAGCCACTTCACCGACGCCCTCCTCGCACAACCCGGCGTTCGCAACGTCACCCTTTACGACAACTTCTCCTCAGGGCGACGCTGGCACGTCGAGCACCATCTCGGCGACCGCAGGTTCGCCGTGGTGGAGGGGGACGTCAAGGATGGTGACCGGCTGAAGGCGGCCATGGACGGCCACGAGGTGGTGATCCACCTGGCGTCGAATCCCGACATCGCCCGAGCCGTCACCGAGCCGGCCGTCGATTTCCACGAGGGCACCTTTCTCACCCACCAGGTGGTGGAGGCCATGCGGGTCACCACCGCCAATCGCATCCTCTATGCGTCCGGCAGTGGGGTCTACGGCGACCTGGGCGAGCGAGAGGCACACGAGGACCACGGTCCGCTGGAGCCGGTCTCCACCTACGGGGCCAGCAAGCTGGCGGGCGAGGCACTGATCTCTTCCTACTGCTTCATGTCCGGCTTGACCGGCCGGGCCTTCCGCTTCGGGAACGTGGTGGGCCCCCGCCAGACGCACGGCGTCGGTTTCGACTTCGTGCGGCGGCTGTTGTCCGACCCGACGCGGCTGCGCATCCTCGGTGACGGGCGCCAGAGCAAGTCCTACATCCACGTCACCGACGTGATCTCCGCCGTGCTCACCGCCCACGCCTTCGAGGAGGCGGACTTCCGTCCTTACAACGTGGCCACCGGCGATTACATCACGGTGGGGGAGATCGCCGACCTGGCGGCCGAGTGCCTGGGGCTATCCCCGGGCCAGGTCTCCTACGACTTCACGGGTGGCGACCGGGGCTGGAAGGGTGACGTCCCCATCGTGCGCCTCGACACGAGTCGCATCCGCACGCTGGGCTGGGAGTGTTCCATGACGAGCAGGGACGCGCTCGGCGCCTCCCTGGCGGCCATGCTCCCCGACGCCCGAGCCGGGCGTCTCTGACCGCTCCGTGGCCCATGACCGCTCGCCCTCCCGGCGCGCCGTCTTCCTCGACCGGGACGGCGTGCTCAACCGGGCCGAGGTGCGAGAGGGCCGTCCCTATCCCCCCACCGTCGCCGACGCCGAGCTCCTGCCCTTTGTGGGCGAGGCCTGCGTTGCCCTGAAGCAGGCCGGGTTCCTGCTCATCGTGGTCACCAATCAGCCCGACATCGCCAGAGGCACGCTGCACCCGGCCGCCTCCCAAGCCGTCGACGACTGGCTGCGGGAGCAGCTGCCCATCGACGACATCCGCGTGTGCCCTCACGACGACAGCGATAATTGCCGGTGCCGGAAGCCTCGGCCCGGGTTGTTGACGGACGCGGCGAGGGACTGGAGTGTGTCATTGCCCATGAGTACGATGGTCGGCGACCGTTGGCGAGACATCGAGGCGGGCCGCGAGGCGGGGTGCAGGACGGTGTTCGTGGATCGTCATTACGCCGAACGCCGACCGCAGCACTCGAACCTCGTCGTCGCAGAGCTGGCCGAGGCCGTGCCTTGGATCGTCGAACGCTGCAACGAGGAGGTAGGCGCTGGTGAAGCCACAGCTTGAAGCGCTCAACATCAAGATCTTTGCCGACGGCGCTGCCCACGAGGGCATCGTGGAGCTGGCTCGCAATCCCCTCATCAAGGGTTTCACCACCAACCCGACTCTGATGCACAAGGTGGGAATCCCCGACTACGAGGTGTTCGCCAAGCAGCTCCTCGAGGCGGTCCCGGAGCTGCCCATCTCCTTCGAGGTGTTCTCGGACGAGTTCGACGAGATGGAGCGCCAGGCGCTGAAGATCTCGGCCTGGGGGGACAACGTCTTCGTAAAGATACCCATCACCAATACCCGCTCGGAGGACACCGGCAAGCTGCTCGCCCACCTGGCGGCCGAAGGGGTGAAGGTGAACGTGACGGCCCTCATGACCCTGGCCCAGGTCAGAAGGGCATCTGAGCAGCTGGCCGAAGGGCCGTCGGCCTACGTGTCGGTGTTCGCCGGCCGCATCGCCGATACGGCGCGCGATCCCGTCCCCTTGATGGCGGCGGCGGTGGAGCTGCTCCGGCCTTATCCGAACCTCGAGCTGATCTGGGCCAGCCCTCGCGAGCTGCTCAACATCTTCCAGGCCGACGCCATCGGCTGCCACATCATCACCGTGACTCACGACCTGCTGAAGAAGCTTTCCACGGTGGGCCGGGACCTCACCGACTACTCCCTGGCCACGGTCAAGATGTTCTACGACGACGCTGTCTCCGCCGGCTTCACCCTCTAGAAGAGGGGACGTTCCGGCTCGACGGCGGCGTGATCTCCACTTCCGGGGATGGAGTCGACAACGGATTACCCATGTGGCGGGCGGTGAGCAGGCCATAGAGCCAGAGGCACACAACGGCCAGTGCGACCATGGCGAACCATGGCTCCCAACCGCCGGGCGGATTCCACTGGCTGTGCCCAAAGAACCACGCTGGGCCCAACTCGCTCACAGCATACCGGCGCGCGTTCACGTACCACCCAGTGGCGTGGACGGCGCCGGCGACAAGTGGTACGCCCAAGAGCAGCGAGCGCCAGCACCAAGCGGGGAGGCGCCGCTGGTTCACCATCAGCACCTCGCCGGCGCACAGTGGGACCATGACCCACAGGGGGAGGGCATAGCGGCCGTACATCGGAAAGTAGGTCTGGTAGATGACGGCGGTGGCGATCCCCACCGTCCCCACGACGCATCCCACGAGGACCGTGGCTAGCAGGATGCGGTCGCGACGTCGACCGGCGATGAAGGCGGCAACCACCATCACCAGGACCATCGCGCCCCAGGCAAGGTAGGCCGCCCGGGGCATGTTCACGTCGGCCCAGCCGAAGCTGCCCACGTCTTGACGGAGCACTTCGGGGATCTCTGCAATGGACCTCCCGATCCAGGAGAGCGCGCTCTCCACGCTGACCGACGGACGGGGCTGAACCCGCATACCCCACGCCATGTTGCCCACCACGGCGAGGAGAATCACCGCTCCTGCGCCCGCGGACCACCGCCCTCCGGATCGGACGATCCGAATCAAGCCCCTCGGTCCGGCAGCAGCTATGAACACGCCCAGAACGGCTATGAGGAGGAAGGGGCCGAGCGAGCGGCTCAGGGCGAGCACCGACCCGCTCGCTGCCGCGGCCAACCAGACTGGCCGCGGCACCTCTACGCCCCAAGCCAAGCGCAACACCACGGCCGTCAAGCAGATGGCGGCGGCCAGTTCGGGCCCGGCCGGGGAAAGAGCAGAGCTGAGGAACACCACCATGGGTGTGGCGGCGGCCGCCAGGCCTATTCCCGACCCGGCCGGAGCTCGGGTCATGAGCACGGCGGCGGCGACGGCCAAGAGGCCCATTGCTATCCCGCCGCTTGCCAATCGTCCGACCAGTGTGGCCGTCACAGGGTTCTCGACCCGGTTCATGACCACCCCGGGAGGGAGGTAGAGGAAGGGCTCGTAGGTCCCCACATAGGTACGGAACTGGATGAACTCGGTATTCGCCTGGATCCGGTACAGGCACGCCGCCGTCTCCGTGGGGCTGAAGATGCTGCAGGCGAGGCCACCCGGGGAAAGGCCCGGAGGGATCTTCACCGTCCTGGACGCCTTGTTGATCCACCGGAGCTGGAGGGGCCCGAAGCCTGGGCCTATCGGGTACGGCTCGGGTTTGCCGACCAGCTCACCACGCCCGACGCCGACCGCCTTGGTGTAGTGAGCGGGTTCGTCGGGGGCATACCCGGCGGGGTTGGCGAAGATCCACGAGGCTCCGAGGAGCAGGACGAAGGCCATGACCAGGTAGGGCCCGAGGGCACCACGGCGAACGGCGATGGCGACGAGGCGGGCCGCGTTCGATGTGGCGACGTTCGAGTGACCGGCCATTCGCTGCCTCCCGGACCAGCGCACCGCAGCCCCCGACAAGGGCACAGCTGGATGAGGTCGGATCGTGTGGCCTCAGCCTGGACGAATGGGAGACGCTGCGCAAGCCACCGAGGCTCGGACCAGCGTGACCCCGAGGGCCGGCCCCCCTGATCTAGTCTTGCTCTCGACGCTGTCGTCCCGCCGGGGCAGCTCTCATTCGACCGCGGAGCCACTGCTGAACGCATCGTCCAACCTCACCCTGACACGGCCGAGCGAGCCCGATGAGACGCAACCCGGTGCTCAGCCACCGGAGGAGGACGGGATCGTCGGCGAAGACGCGCACCCCCTACGGGAGAGGGTGTTGCCTGCCGTTCGACGGCATCTACCCTTCCTGGTGGTGCTGGTGGCCGGAGGCGTCCTCCGGGTGGTCACCTTCGTGGCCTACCAGCCCGGCCTCGAGTACGCCCAGGACTCCTTCAGCTACCTCTACGACGCCCACCACGGCGTTCCCAACGTCATTCGTCCAGAGGGGTACGCGTTCTTCTTGCGCCTGGTGGAGGGGCTCACCGGACAGTTCTGGGCCATCGCCGCCATACAGCACATCTTCGGGCTGCTCATCGGCGTCATGCTGTACGTCCTCCTGTCCCGGCTCGGTGCGGGCCGATGGCTGGCCGCCCTCGGTGCGGCGCCGATCCTTCTCGACTCCTACCAGGTGTACATCGAGCAGTTCGTGCTGTCCGAGACTCTGTTCGCCTTCCTCGTCGCAGCGGCCGCCGTCCTTCTGCTTTGGCCGTCGAAGAGGTGGGCGTCCGTGTTCGCCGCCGTCGCTGGGCTGGCCCTCGGTCTGGCCACGGTTACCCGAACCGTAGGCATGGCTCTGTTGCCGGGCGCCGTCGTGTTCCTGCTCCTGCGCCGGTCCGGCTGGCGCCCGTTGTTGCATCTCGTCATCCCTGCCGCGCTCGTCGTGTCCGCCTATGGGTTCTGGTTCCAGTCGGTACATGGCTCCTTCGGCTTGGAGCAGTACCGCGGCTACACCCTTGCCGCTCGGGTCTCACCCTTCGCTGACTGCCGAGGGCTGCGGCTTCCGCCCGACGAGGCAATCCTCTGTGATCGCCGGCCCGTGAAGCAACGCCCGGGATCAGACGTCTACCTGTGGTCAGAGACTGCCGCCCTGCGCCGGCGTGACGGAGTTCCGGGCCCGGTGCGAGACCGCTCCGCTGCCCGGTTCGGGCGTCGCATCATCCTCCATCAGCCCTTCGACTACGCGGAGACGGTCATCAGGAATTTCCTGCACTACTTCTCGCCCGGCGAGCGAGTCGGGCCCAAGGACAACTCGGTGCGGCCACTCCAGTTCCTCACCACCTACCGGCCGACGCGATGGCACCCCGAATACCCGCCGTCTGATCCGTACAACACGAACTGGACATGGCCTAAGGGCGTGACGAACCAAGTCATCCCGGCCCGCTACGGGTTCAACCTGGCCGAACAGGAGGTCAAGGTGAACGTTCCCCTTGGCCGCCGACTTCGCCAGTACCAGCGCTTCGGCCGCACCCCGGGTCCACTCCTAGCCCTAGGACTCCTCGTCGCGGTGGCACCCGCCATCCAGCGAGTGGGACGGGAGCGGCGGCACCGGCGGGCGGGGGCACTGCTCCTCTCCGCCCTCGGGGTGCTGGTCCTCGTCATGCCGTCGGCATTCGGGGCCCTCGACTACCGCTACCGCCTTCCCGTTCTCGTATTCGTCCCGCCGGCAGCGGCGCTCGGACTGGCCCTGGCGCACGGCCGGGTCCGGAGGCGGAAACTCTCCCGGTCGCGTGGTGCCCATATGGCGCGGCCAGCGGGTCGAGCGGACATGTTGCCCGTCGTGGAACGCCCCCTCTTCGATCTCGAGGATGCCGAGGTCGGAGTCGGTGGACGCGCCGGTCCCTGACTCCCGCCGCCCACGATGTCGGTGACGAGGGAGAGTGCCCGTTGCGCGGAGCTCACCTCTCTTCCCAGGTCGCTGCTCACCCGGGCCTTGAAACATCCGTTGCTCGTGCCGGCTTGTGTGCTCGCTTTCTTCGCCTTGCTGGGTGTCGTATGGGCTCTTGCCCGACCCTACGGTGCGTCCGTCGACGAAGAAGCCCACTACGTGCGGGCCCTCGGGGTGTCCACCGGGGATCTCATCGGTGAGCCGGACACCTGGCGCTACAACCCCCTCACCCCCGCCCAACAACGGACGATCGATGCCGCGACTCGGCGAGTCGACCTCCCACCCCGCGTCGCGGCGAGGCACTTGCCCTCCGGGGAGTCTCTGATCACCTGCTTCGCCGTGCGCACCACTGATTCCGCGTCGTGCATCGGCCCGCCGACAGGACGCGTCGTGGACCGCACCTACGTCGGCATCTATCCGCCGGTGCCCTACGTGGTTCCGGGACTCGCCGCCAGACCAGCAGATGGCCCCGGGGGCGGCCTTCTCCTGGCACGGCTGGCAAGCGGGATCGTCTGCACGGTGGTCCTTGCCCTGTGCCTTCTCGGTGTGCACGACCGTGCCGCCCCTGGCCTGTCGCTCCTTGGCGTGATCGTCGCCCTGTCGCCCACCGTCCTGTACTTCTCCTGGAGCATGAATGCCAACGGCCTCGAGATGGTCGCGGGGATCGCATTCGTCGCCCTCTGTCTCAGGCTGGTCCGGGAGGCGCCGGCACCAGGCTGGCTGTGGAGCGTGACCGCCCTCGTCGGGTTCCTGCTCGGGACCAGCCGCCCACTGGCATTCGTCTGGGTCTTCTTCGGCGTATGGGTGGCGGTCCTGCTTCACGGGCCTTCGTCGGTGGTGCGAGCCGCCCGCCGGGGAGGCAGGCCGGCCGCGCTGATGATCGCCGTCCTCGCCGCCACCGTCTTGGCGGTCGTGGTGTGGAACTTCTTGGTGAATGCTCGGACCCCAGGTGGTGTGGCCGCCTGGTCCGAGCTGGTCAAGCCGGGTCTGCGGCAGGTCCTCGAGGGCTTCCTTCCGGAGCAGATCGCCGTGTCGGGATGGGGCGAGACCGTTCTTCCCGAGCGGCTGTACCTGGTCTGGAAGGTTGTCTTCGTGGGGCTGGGGGCCGTCGCCTTTGCAGTGGGCACATGGCGCCAGCGCCTGGCGCCGTTCGTGCTGCTCGTCACCTACCTGGCCGGCGTCGTCCTGCTGACCAGGGTGACCCAGGCGGGGGGATTTCCCATGGGAGGCCGGTATTTCCAACCCATCTTCACTGCCTTTCCCCTCGTCTGGGGAGAGGTGATCCTGGCGAACCGCCACCGACTGGCCGGATGGCTCCGCCCTGGCCTCGTGGCGGTCTGCGCCGCCGTCGTGGCCGTGGTCAACGGTGCAGCCCTGCTGGCCAACGGCCGGCGGTATTCAGTGGGCACGGACGGGGCGTGGTCCTACCTGGTGGACGGGGGGCTATGGGCGCCACCGGGAGGCTGGCTGCCCTGGGTGGTCCTCACCGTGACCGGCATGGTCGTCCTTGTGGTCGCGTTCGTCGCCTACGGCGAGGGAACGACCCGTCGCCCCCACGACCGCATGAGGCACACCGGAGCCACGCTCGACGTTGCTCGTTGACGGCAGGTACGGTCGGCCCGATGATGGATGGCAACACCGGCAAACGGTGGGCCGACGTGCTGGCGCCCATATGGAACCGCCTGCCGCCTCGTCTGCGGGAATCGCTCCGTCGCCGACTTCGGAACACGGCGGCGCCCGAAGCCCTACCCGAAGAGTTGAGGCAAAGACTGAACGCGGTGGGTTTCTCGACCTCGACGCCGGACACTTCGCCGGCGATCTACGAATGCTTCGCGGCCCTCGCCGATACGGGCGTCCAGGGTGACTACTACGAGTTCGGCCTGTGGCAGGGTTACTCGTTCTGTGTGGCCCAGGCTGCAGCCGTCTCCGCCGGTGCGACCCAGCCACAGTTCTTCGGGTTCGACTCCTTCGCGGGACTGCCACCCCTCAGTGGACCCGACGCCCAGTCAGACGAGTTCAAAGCGGGGGATTACGCCGGCAGCTACGACGAAGTCGTGAGCAATCTCAACCGATTCGGCGTGGACTGGGAGCGGACGCACCTCATCAAGGGGTGGTATGACGACTTACCGGAATCCGCCGCTCACCTGGCCACGAAGATGGGCCCCGCGGCTCTGGTATTGGTGGATTGTGACCTGTACGAGTCGACGGTCCCTGTCCTCCGCTTCGTCAGGGACCGACTCCAACCGGGGACCATCGTCATGTTCGACGACTGGAACTGCTTCGACCAGTCCGACGACATGGGTCAGCGACGCGCCTTCGGCGAGTTCCTGGACCAGAACCCCGCATGGAAGGCCGCGCCTCTACTCAGCTTCGGCTGGCACGGTCAGGCCTTCACCATGCAGCCGGCCACCAGCCAGGAAGAGGATCGTCTCCGCTCCTTGACATAGGGAGCCCGGAACCTCACTAGTGGTCCGCGAAAACTTGCGGTCTAGCTGAACCGTGCTTCTCCTGACCGGATCCACCGGTCGGGGTCAGCGACTCCTCCAGCCTGCTGGCGTTGCCAAGTACCACGGGCTGGAAAGGAGTCATCTCGATGATGACCCAGGAGGAGTGGATGGACGTGAGAGCACTACATCCGGTGAGTTGGACGATCCGAGCGGTTCCGAATCGAGGCACCGCTGGTTGGTCGCCTGCCTCGGGTCCGCTTCGACACCGCTCGTCGTGAGCCACGCCGGGCGGGCCGGGGCATTCTGCTCGCTTCCGCCCGGGAGGCCGGCCAGGTCATCGAGGCCCGAGTGGCGGCGGCATCCTCATTGCGGGAGCTGCGCTTCGCCGGGCACCGCACCACGGAGCACCGCCTGGTCGACGCCTGTGCCGAGCCCAGTGGTTATCGAGCATCGGGCAGCGCTCGAAGCCATCGTCTTCGCCCGCCACGAGCACCACCTGCGTCCCGTGGTTGACGACCACTTCCCACCATGGGCGCCTCCGGGCTTGGATCCCGGAGACGGTGACTACGACGTTGAAACCCACGACCTGGACGCCTTGGCCGTGATCCGCTCCATCCCGACGCCGAACTAGCTGTGGATAGCGCAATCCTCCCCAATAACGCGATCGGTGACGCGCTTGTCACCGCACTCGTCGTGGAGACCAACGAGTGGGTTGTCGTCGAGCGGCACCATCTCTACGAGGAGTCGATGGCCAAGTCCACGTAACCCGGGTCGAGGAGCCGCCGAAGGAGTCGGCCTTGGCAGCTGTCACCGACTGAGCAAGACTGTCCTCGGCTCGAGCATTCCCGTCGGCGTCGAGTTTCACCAGTCAGCGGGGCACGATCAGAACCGCTGGTCTTGCGCCCTCCTTCGATCCCGGGGGCGGTTCCACCGCAGTCCCGAGCCGGCAGTTCATGGCACGGAAGAGCGGGCACGTCGAGGGGCTACTCGGGTAGCGTCTAGCCAGTTCGCACCCTATCCGAAGTGCTTGCACGGAACCGCGTCGCTCGGGAGCAAGCCAAGGGGCATTAAGGAGAGATCCAGTTGGCTTCTGTGAGGCAACAAGCAACGGCAGGCGCCGAAGGGATGGCGGGATGGCTCAGCCGCTATGCCCGGGAGAAGAAACTTGAGTTCTTCTTCCGTGATATCCCATATGACGCCGCCGTGCTCGACGTGGGATGCGCAGACGGCTGGGTAAAGCGATGGGTCACCGAAAAGGGATGGACGAATGTCACCGGCATCGACTTGGTCGGGCCGGCCGACATCGTGGGTGATGTCAACGACTGGCAGGACCTCGGCCTCCAACCCAGATCCTTCGATGTAATCGTGGCGTTCGAGGTGGTCGAGCATTGTGGACATGGCGGAGGCGCTGCACGCCCTGTCGAAGCCAAACGGCAGGCTGTTCGTGACCTCACCCGTCCCGCACATGGACTGGGCTTGCCGCGTGCTGGAGCAGATCGGTTTACTGCAGCCTCGGACCTCCGACCACTCACATCTCGTGGACCTGCGGCGGTACCCGGGCTTCAGGGCCCATCGACGACCGCGTGAGGGGGGTAGTGGCCAGTGGGCGTTACTGACCCGTAGCAATAGCGAGTGATCGATGAGGGTGCCCGCTCGGCGCCGACGCCGACAGACTTGGGCGGGCGTTGCTGTGGTACTGCTCATCTGTCGGAGGTCGTGTCACAGATTCGGGTTCGATTAGCCGACATCGGCGGTCCCTCGTCGGAGTCGGACACGTGTTGCTTGATCGTAGGCAAGTCGACGTAGACGGATTTCGTCTCACACTGTCGGCGGCGTCGGAGGAATTGAAATGGCTGTATCAGCGGTGACAGGGAGCTGCGCGGACTCGGTCGAGGCGACCGCAAGAGCCGTTACCCGCCTGCATGGCACCCCTCGCGGCCCGAGGCAAATTGCTCGGAGACACAGGACCGCGATGTTTCTGCTCCTGGGCGGCTTCGGCGCGTTGTTCGCCGCATGGGTCAGCAGCAACCCGATTGGCGCTGGCCCAGACGAGCAATCGCACTATGTGAAGGCGCTCGGGTCGGCGTATGGACAATGGTCTGGGGACGTCGCCGTTCGTCCCTCACCACAAATGACGCCCTGGGATCAAATGATGGCGGCGGTCACACGCACTTTTCGAATCCCCTCCCGCTTTGCCCTCGAGGGGGACCATCCGAACCTGTACTGCACCATAAACAGTCAGGTGTCGGCCGCCTGCCGGCAGCTAGCCCCACCGCCTGAAGCGCTCGATTCGATGGTCCCACTTCCCGGACGCTGGGACAACAGAGTCACCATTACCGCACCGAGTGCCGGTGGACCGCAGGCGAGCTACGTCGGCCCATACCACCCCTTTGTCTACGTTCCGCTCGGAGCGGCCGCTCGGGTCGCAGGCTCCGCCGAACTCGGCCTTCGCGCCGCTCGAGCGACGGGCGCGCTCATTTGTCTGGCTTTCCTCGCTGGCGCGCTTCGCGTGGCGCGCTCTCGTGGCGTACTTCTGGGCATCCTGATGGCCGTCACACCAACTGCCGTTTTCCTTGCATCCGCCGTCACCACGAACAGCATCGAAATCTTTGCCAGCCTTTGCTTCGTCTCTGCGGCGCTCTCGCTGGTTTCCGGCTCGCGCCGGTTGGAGACTTGGGTGTGGCTTGCGCTGGGCGGGTCAGTCCTCGTCCTGGCGAGGGCCACGGGACTCGTCTGGCTCGCTGTCAATGCCGCCGTCGTCGTCACCCTCCTCGGATTCCGAGGCACCGTCGCGCTCGTTCGTAACCAGCGTCGGCGTCTTGTTGCAGCAGTGGCGGTAATGTCGGCCAGCGCCCTGACGACGCTGTGGTGGACGGTAACCAAGATGAGTACCTTCGCATCGACCGTTGCCAAGGACAACCCCCCGGACTTCCGGGGCGCCGCCCGCACCCTTCCGGCGATGCTCGACGGCGCCATTGGGCTCTTCGGCTGGTGTGACACGCCCATGCCTGACGCGCTGTATCTCCTCGGGCGGATGATCCTCGGGAGCGCCGTCCTCGTCGCCCTCGCGCTCGGCACCTGGAAGCATCGGCTGGCTCTCGTCGGTGCCACGACCGCCACCGCAGCATCCGCCATTGCCATCGTGGCCTCGAACCCCACTGTGTGCGCGAACGGACAGGTGCGTTACACCCTGGCCATCGGACTGGTCGTGCCGATGCTTTGCGGGCATGTATTCGCCGAGCGCGGCCACCAAGCTTCAAAGCAGGCTCGGCTTGTGGTGTTATCGGCGGCGGTCGCGGCAGTCGCTACGCTCCAGTTCGGCGCGTGGTATGCCAACTCTCACCGATACGCCGTTGGCGGCACCGGCCCGTGGCACTTTCTCGCTTCCCCGGAGTGGTCGCCACACGGCGGCTGGTGGTTGTCGCTTGTGTCCGCGGCCCTAGGGTCGCTCTTGATCCTTGCCGGCGTCATGCTCTTCGTGGCGCAGCCCACGATGGCGCCCTCCCGGTGGAGGTGGCGCAAGAACTTGTCGAGGCCCATAGCCCCGGACTTGTCCAACGCACCCGATTCATCTCGCCTCGCAGCTAGTGCTCTCGCGCGTAAGTCATTGTGATTTACGCGGCCATGAGCGGTCGGCCGTCATAGGTCCAGCGGAACGGCGCCGCCCGGCGGTTGTAGTCCTTGATGAAGGCGATGATCCGATCGGCGAGATCATCGACAGAGTCGAACTCGTCTCGGCGAAGCAGGCGCCGCTCCAGGATGGAGAAGAACAGCTCCACCTGGTTGAGCCACGAGGCGTGCGTGGGCGTGAAGTGCAGGTGGACGTGTCGATTCTGTTCCAAGAACTGCCTCACCTTGCCGGTGGTGTGGGCGGAGAGGTTGTCCACGATGCAATGCAGGTCAAGGCCAGTCGGTGTCTGGGCCACCAAGTCGGTCAGGAAGTCCACGAAGTTGTCCGAGCGGGTGGAGTCGGTGACCCAGCCGGCCACGGTTCCCTCGTGCACGTCGAGGCCGGCGAAGAGCACGGCGGTGCCGTGGCGGCGATATTCGAACTCCCGGCGAGCGGGGATGCCGGGCACAGCTGGTCTGGTGGGGTTTGACCCTGGACTTGGCCTGGATGCCCGACTTCTCGTCCACCGACCACACGACGGCGTTCTCGGGCGGGTTCAAGTAGAGCCCACACACGTCGCCGGCTCGCTCCCAGAAGTCGGGGTCGTGGGAGGTCATCCACGACTCGACCTGCCAGGGCTTCAGTCCAACGCCTTGCAGATGCGCCACACCTGCGACGCCGAGATGGCCACACCGTTGCCGGCCATGGCTTCTGCCAGCGCCTCCATGGTCCAGCGGGTGGCGCCATCGGGCGGGGGCTCGGTCACCGTCTTCACCAACAACAGCACGTCGTCATGGTTGTACACGGGTGGCCTGCCGCTTCGCTCGCCGTCGTCGAGGCCGGCCAAGCCGAACTCACCGTAGCGGGATCGCCACAGCCCGACTTGGTTGTAGTGAAGGCCGACCACATCAGCGATGGCGCGGTTGACATGCCATCGGCGGCCAGCAGCACGATGCGAGCACGCTGAGCCATGCGCGCTTCGATCGTTCCCACGAGCCCAGGACTCGAGGGTGGCCCGGTCATCCCTTCTCAGCTCCAACGGAGGTAGTCGCATGGACACATCAAACCACATCAGTGTGACTTCCGCGTTAGACCACTAGGGTTGCCCGCGCCGGCGGGAGTGACGCCCTGTCGTATCCTGTTGTTCTCGCTTGCCGCCGCCTGAATGGTCAGGGTCCCGTCCCTTAATTCGATGGCAAGCCCTGCCGAGGAAGAGAGAGGATGCAGGACAGACCGTGACGACGAGGCTCGGCCGATGGCCGGTGTTGCTCGTGGCCGTGTTGATCGCCGCCAGCCAGCTCGGGCTGGCGCACGCCAGCGCGTCCATCCCCGACCGCCCTGACCGCCCTGCGCCGGTCGGACCACCGACGGCCGATGGCCAGGCGCCGTCGGATCCGAGCACCGTACTCGTCCGGTTCCGGCCAGGATCCTCCGAGTCGGCAACCAGCGCGGCACTGACCAAGCAGGGTCTCCGCGCCCTGCGCCGGGTGGGGGCCACGGGGAGTGTCCTGGTGGAGACTCGAGGCAAGTCCCCCGCCGATGCCGTCGCACGGCTGCGATCGGACCCCAGGGTCGAGAGCGCCGACCTCAACTACTGGCGAAAGGCGGCCTTGGTGCCCAACGACCCTCGCTTTGTCGAGGGGCAGCAGCGCTACCTGAGCAACATCGGGATGCCCTCGGCCTGGGACATGAGCCGTGGCTCCGGCGTTCCCATCGCCATCCTCGACACCGGTACCGATCTGGACCACCCAGAGTTCGAGGGGAGAGTCTTGCCGGGTAGGGACTTCGTCAACAACGACATGTTGGCCGACGACGACAACGGCCACGGCACCATGGTCACCGGCATCGCCGCCGCAGGCACGAACAACGGGATTGGTGTCGCCGGTACGGCTTGGACGGCTCGCATCCTCCCGGTCAAGGTGTTGAACGCAGCCGGCGGAGGCACCGATGCCGATGTCGTGGAGGGCATCACCTGGGCCGTGAACCAAGGCGCCAAGGTGATCAACCTCTCGCTGGGCGGCTACGGCGACAGCTCGGCCCTTCGTGATGCAGTGAACTACGCCCTGAGCCGCGACGTCGTCGTGGTGGCTGCCGCCGGCAACGACTCCGTCTCGGATCGCTTCTATCCCGCTTCCTACCCCGGAGTCGTGAGCGTGACCGCCACCGACCATGACGGGGCGTTCGCGTCGTTCTCCAACTACGGGCCGTGGACTTCGGTCGCCGCCCCCGGTGTCGCCATTACCTCGTCGGCACCCGCCCCTGGGTCGTCTGAGGGATACGGGAGGGGGTCGGGCACGTCTTTCGCCGCTCCCATCGTCTCCGGCATCGCAGCGCTCTTGCGCTCCGCCAGCGCCACGTGGACCCAGACCCAGGTGGTCGAGCAGCTTCGACGCACGGCGAGGGATGCCGGGGCCCTCGGCTTCGACGACCGGTACGGCTACGGATGGGTCGACCCCACCGCTGCCGTTGCCAACCCCGGCCCTTGGGGTCCCCAAGGTGGGGTGCTCACTTCGAGCCCCGACATCGCCTCCTGGGGCGAAGGTCGCCTGGACGCGTTCGTTCGGGGAACCGACAACGCTCTCTGGCACAAGACCTGGGATGGCACCGGCTGGACGGGATGGGAGTCGCTGGGCGGGTACCTCACTTCGGACCCTGGCGCCGTCTCCTGGGGGCCGAACCGACTCGACGTGTTCGTGCGGGGTGGCGACAACGCCTTGTGGCACCGGGGCTGGGACGGCACCGGCTGGACGGGATGGGCCTGGTTGGGCGGACACCTGACCTCCGCTCCCGATGTGGCCTCATGGGGACCAGGGCGCCTCGATGTCATGGTGCGAGGCCCCGACAACGCCTTGTGGCACAAAGCCTGGGACGGCACGGCGTGGACGGGATGGGGGTCACTGGGCGGGTATCTCACCTCAGGACCGGGCGCGGTGTCGTGGGGGTCGAACCGCCTGGACGTGTTCGTGCGAGGCGGTGACAACGCCTTGTGGCACAGGGTCTGGGACGGTACCGCGTGGTCGGGATGGGGATGGCTGGGCGGCGCTCTCACCTCAGGCCCCGATGCCGCCTCCGCAGCCCGAGGACGTCTGGACGTGGTCGTGAGAGGCCCCGACAACGCCGTCTGGCAGAAATCGTGGACGGGTTCTGCTTGGTCGGCATGGGCCTCTATGGGTGGGGCGGCGACCTCCGACCCCACGGCGGTTTGGCGGCAGGGCGGCAGACGCATGGAGGTCCTGGTGAGGGGTACTGACAACGCCTTGTGGCACAAGGCATGAGAACCTTCAGGCTGGTTGCTTCCCTTCGACGGCGGCCCGGAGTCGATCACGTGAGAGCCCTTTTGAGCCGCGTAGCTTGGCGAGCCGCTCGGCCAGGGTGAGCGCTCGGGAGGCGAGGAGGTTGGCTGCCTCGTCCCTTAGCAGCTTGAGGTGCGCCTCGAGCTCCACGTTCCTCGCCCAAAGGGCGCGGTTCTCAGTGGCTGCATCACGGTGTTGCAGGGCAAAGCTCTCCATCTGAGTAAAGAGGCTGGCGATCTGAGTCCGAAGGCTGGCGATGTCGTCCTGCAGCTCGAGGACCCGCAGATAGAGGGCGAGGCGGTTGGCCTCCAATCGCTCGAGCAAGGGGTTACCGTCGTATAGCCGGAGGAACTCGCCCACCGAACGGCCTTCGGGCGAAGACGTGCGGTAGACGACACCGAGCCCGAAGACACACGGAATTCTCGCCAACGCCAGGTCGGCGTGTCCCTCCAAGAAGTCCTCCACCGCCGTCAGCACTCCGTTCGCCTCACCGCCCTCCTCGAGGGCGACGGCGAACTCTCCTGCACCCCGGAAGCCACCCTCGACCACACCACTCGACTCGGGGATGACCCCACGGTCGTAGGCGTGGGGGTGCACGGCTTCGGGAGGCAGGCTCTCGGGTGAGTAGTACTGGTCCCTTCGCCCGCACGGCCAGCCGACGTCGTGCACGAAGACCAGCGGCATCCCCTCTCCGTCCTGGCTGTTGCGCTCGATGGTCTCCAGCTCGCCTTTCACCGTGTGGTAGTTGTGGTCGCCGTCCAGGAGGTAGACGTCGGCCTGCTCCAGGTCCTCCAGGGCTTGTGGGCTCCGCCCGATGGTCAGCTCGGCGGCCTCGGAGCCCGAGCAGAGCTCCACGAGCTTGTCGGACGGCTGCGGGTCCACGCAGTACAGCTTCCCGCCAACCTTCTCCACCCACGCCAACAGATCCCTGGTGAAGACACCATCCTCGCCGCCCACCTCCACGACGGTCCGGGCCCCGCTGATGTCGAGGCAGGCGAAGATGACCTCCCGCAACGCCGACAAGGAGTGGAGCAGCAGCGGGGCGCGGAGGGAACCGTCGTCGCCACCCTGACGGTGGTCGTCGACGACGGTCATCTGGCCACCCGCTCGGCGGTCTGCCACAGGCGCATCACCTTGCCCCGCACCTGCTCTCCGAGCTGCCAGAGCGCTTCGCTCTGGCCACCCTTGGCCTTCGTGTCGGGGGCCGTTGGCAGCCACGCGAACGCCACCTCGAGCTCGACCTTGTAGGCGTTCTGGTCCCACTCCTTCGGGCAGGTGTAGATGATCTGAGGCGACTGCCTGGCGCCGTAGAGGAGGTTCGGCGCCAGCGCCGTGCAGCGGGAGTAGGTCACCTGGCGGAATTGCTCCGGCCACTCAACCTGCACGTGCACGGGCTCGGACTGCCCACGGAGGCTGAAGCTCATCGACAGCCGGTCGATGCGCACCACGCCCGGGCCGCTCGGGAACTCGACCATGAGACCTCTGATGGGCTGGGAGCGCATCTGCTGGTGAACGAAGCAGCGCCCACCTCCGCCTGCACGCACCGGCACGCGGTTGATGGCCTTGAAGCCCGGTACCAGAGAGAGGAGCCCCGACATCGGTGTCATGAGCCGCCCGGACAAACGCGCCGGCACCCGGGACAGCAACCCGAGCGAGTCCACGGAGACGACGACATGGTGCTCCTCGTCGTTCATGAAGGCCTCGGGCGGGACGACCCCATCGAGGATGGCGGTGACGGCCTGAGCCAGCGGAGGGTGATAGAGGGTGGCGAGCCCGAAAGGCCAGTACACCTTGCTCATGGGCAGGTCGAGGAACTGGGTCGGCGTCATGTACTTGAGCAGTGGCGCCACCTCCCGTGAGATCACCGTCTCGGCGTCCTTGGACCCGTAGTTCTCGTCATGTGACCAGTTGGCGAACATGGTCGCTTCGCTGGTGGTGGGTGAGGTGATGAACCGCAGGAGGGTCTCGAGGAGCCATGGCCGGACGCGGTCGTCCAAGGCCCGCCCCCCGGCCGGAACCACGTCGGCATAGCGCGCCCACTCCCGCTGGAACCCGAGGACACCCCCCTGGACGGCCGTGCGCTGGAGCATCTGCACCGGGCTCTGGCTGGTGGGACCAGAGACAGGCTGGCCGTCCTCGGTGAAGTCGGCGAGCGTGCCGACATCGGTCATGCAGACCTGTTCGACGATCTCGGGGCTCCTGATGATCAAGCGCACCGCCTGCTCGGGAACGCCCCCTTTGGCCAGGTAGCCGTCGGCCTTGACCCCGTCGAGCGTCCGCCCCAGGGCCGTCTCGTTGGTGATGAGGTAGAGACCCATGGTGTCGACCTCGATCCCCGAGCCGCTGAGGGCCCGGTCCAGGTGAGCCTGGATGGTGGCTCCCCACCCGATGTCGGCGAGGAGCGCGCGCTTGGTGTCGCGTCCGACGGTGTCGAGGAAGTACCGAGCGAGGCGTCCGCGCAGGTCGGAGGAGCCGGTGACGATGGTGGCCTGGACCTCCGGTCGGCTCGTGATGGCTTCGAGTGTCCGTTGCCACAGGTCGGGCTGGTCGAGCCGCCCCTCGGCGTCGGTGAAGACCTCGGGCAGCTGAGTCAGGGCGACGCCCAGGTCCTCACAGAACTGTCGCAGCGTCGGCGCCCGGCGTCTGTTCAGGAAACCCGAGAGCTCTTCGGCGTTGGCCTCGAAGATGGCCGCTCGGGCGCAGAGCTGCCTCGAGAGCCATAACCGCTCGGCTCTGACCGGTGAACCCAGGTAGGAGCGCGCTCCGTTCACGAGCCGAGCCAGGAACTCGCCTTCGCGCATGAGGCAATGAACGACGTCAACGCCTTCTTCCTGAGCCCTGCGGTGGATCCATTCGGCGAAGCCGGTGAAGACCGGCCCGAGTACCGCCGCCCCGAAGTTCCAGTAGTCCCTGACACCATCCGGGAGTCGCCCCGCGTCTGAACGGAAGGTGGCCTTCGAGCGCAATGCCGTCAAGCCAAGGTCGCCGTGGCCGAGGTCGATCGGTGCCGGCCGTGACCGGGCTCCGTCCGACGAGATGACACCCTCGCGTCCGAGCACCGTTGCCAACTCGTCGGACAGCTTGGGGAAGTGGACCGTGTGCATGCCCTCCTTGGCCGCCGAAGCCACGTCGGACTCGGCGTGGTCGCCGATGTGGAGGACCTCCGTCGGCGCCACGTCCAGGTCCTCGAGAACGGTCCGGTACAGCCCCATCGCCTTCGAACGCGTGTAGTCGCTCGACGTGAACACCTTGTGGATCTGGAGGTCCTCCAGCGCCTCCCGGTCGAGTATCCGCCTCACCTGTTCTTCCGAGAGGTAGGTGTCGGAGACCAGGACGATGCGGCCCACACCAGAGCTCTGGGCCAGTCGGGCCAACGCCACGACGTCGAGGTCGGGGAAGCAGATCTCGCGCTCGAGGGCCACCTCGATGGCGGCCAACTCCTGGGCGCCGAGGCCACCGGTGAGATGTGGTGGGACCTGGTCGTAGATGGCCTCGATGGAGACCTCGCGGGAAAGCGTGGTGGGGGCGAGCTGGTCTCGGGCTCGCACCTCCGCGGTCGTGCGAAGTCGAGCGAACAGCTCGGGGGTCACATGGCCAGCCAGGTGGCCGAGCTCGCGCAGGCGGCGGCCGAGGAGGAGGAAGGCGTCGATCGGCTCGGGCACGGCGCGCCACACGAGGGTGTCGAACACGTCCAGCGACAGGACGGATATGGGCTCTCGGGCGAGAACCTTCAAGGCGTGGCCCAGTCGGGAGTCTTCTGACCCCGCCGTGCGGAGCTGCTCTCGATCCCCCTCCGTCATCGACGTCGACGGTGTCATTGGAGCCCTCTCATCCGAGGAACCGTACTCGCCGTCCCTGTCCGTCGACGATGTCACTCTGCGCTCCTCGCGAGGCTGCGACTCGATGGACACAACAGTCGCAGTTCATGCGGGCCTCGCCGGCGAGGGCTTCCCGGTAGCGCTCGAGAACCAGGCTGGCGATGCGCGGCTCAGGACCCAGATGACGGCCTATCACGACCCGCGTCCCGGCGGCCGAGGCCTCCCATTCCCTGGCCTGGTCCCCGATGCGGTCCACGAGCACGCCGGTGAACAGGAAGTAGGGGACGACTGCCACCGTGGTCGCTCCCAGGCGACGGCAGCGCTCGAGCGCCTCGGGGAGCGAGGGGGGGGCGAGGGATACGAAGGCCGGTTCGATCACCGCACTACCACTCATCTCCTGAAGGAGACGCGCCGCCTTGTACAGGTCGGCGTTGGCGTCTGGGTCCGACGACCCCCGGCCCACCAGCACAACGGCTGCGTCTCGGGTGGACGTGCGCCCGACCGCTTCGGTGATTCGGTCCCCGGCCGCGGCCAACACGAGGGGATGAAGGCCCAGCGCTCGGCCGTAGAGGAACTCGACGCCGGGATGGCGAATGCGGGCTCGAGCCAGGGCGGCGGGGCCGTCTTCCTTCTGGTGGCCGGCGCCGAGCAACAGCAGAGGGACGGCCACGACGGCGCGCCCGCCGGCCATCACCAGCTCGTCGATGGCGGAGTCCAGATCGGGCCGGGCCAGCTCGATGAAGCCGCCGCCGATGGGGAGCGACGGATCCTGCCTGCGAACGAGCTCGACGAGGGACCAGTACTCGACGACACCCGCCTCCGAGCGGCTCCCGTGGCCGATCAGAAGAAGGGCCGGCCGCTCGGTGTTCATGCGCCTCCGCCCATCCTGGCAATGGCGTTGAAGGCTGCCGCTGCAACCGCCGAGCCACCCTTGTCGCCCACGTTGGTGATGGCCGCCAAACCGCTGTCCCGCAGTGCGGCCTTGGACTCCGCAGCGCCCACGAACCCGACCGGGAGCCCGATCACGAGCGCGGGGGAGAACCGGCCCGCCCGGGCCAGGTGCACCACCTCCATCAGCGCGGTGGGGGCGCAGCCCACCACCACGACGGCACCGGTGGGATGGCGCTCGGCAGCGATGCCGATACCCTCCGCGCTTCGGGTGCGCTCTCCCTTGCCTTCGACCTCACCCAGGTAGCAGCGGCCGGTGCCGGCTCCGCCCACCAGCCCGTGGCGCACCATCTCCACGTCGGTCACCACAGCTGCTCCGGCCCGGAGCGCACGGACGCCGGTCGCAACCGCCTCCTGGGCTACCACCACGGTCCGGGCGTACTCGAGGTCTGCACTGGCGTGGATGACTCTTTCGACGACGGCCCGAGCGCCGGGGCCGAGGTGGGAGAGGTCCACCCGCTCGGACAGGATGCGCATGCTCTGGGCCTCGATGGGATGCACACTCATGTCGCCGCCGCCTGGGTCACGGCGATGGCGTCCACCGGGCAGATCTCCACGCAGGCCAGGCAGGCGGTGCAGACGCAGACGTCGGCCAGGGGCCTCTTGGCCCCCGGCCACAGCGCCCGCTCCGGGCAGGTGGCTATGCACATGCCGCACCCGGTGCAGCGCCCGTGGATGGTGATGGTGGGCTTCACGGCCGGTACCCCCTGGGGGTGACCATGCGCCCGCCCACCACGGTGGTGGCGGTGGACCCCACGATCACGCAGGAGTGCATGTCCACGTCCACGCCTTCCAGGTCTTCCAGGTCTTCCAGGGTGGTGAGGTGGACGCGCTGGCCTGGTCGTCCGGCGTCGCTCACCACCCCCACCGGCGTCTCCGGCTTGCGCTGCTCGAGGAGGATGTGCCGGGCGGCGCCCAGCTGCCAGGTCCGGGCCTTGGACCGGGGGTTGTAGAGAGCGACCACCAGGTCGGCCTCGGCTGCGGCCCGCAGCCTCCGCTCGATGACGTCCCAGGGGGTGAGGAGGTCCGACAGGCTGACGACGGCGTGGTCGTGGCCCAGGGGAGCCCCGAGGGTGGCCGCCGCGGCCAACGCCGCCGTGACGCCGGGGACGACCTCGACGTCGACACCGGGAGCCAGACGAGCGGCCAGATCGGTGACGATCGAAGCCATGGCGTACACCCCGGCGTCGCCCGAGCAGACCACGGCCACGCACCGCCCGACGCCGGCCAGAGCCAGCGCTTGTTCGGCCCGGCCCACCTCCTCGCCGATCGGCGACCGGACGACCTGCTGGTGGGCGCGGAGGAGGTCGCCGGCCTGGTCGACGTAGGGCCCGTAGCCGATCACCACGTCGGCCGAGCCCACGGCTGAGGCTGCAGCCGGGGTCCGGTGGCGCGGGTGCCCGGGACCCAGTCCCACCAGCACCACCCGTCCCGGCGGCGCGGCCCGGCGAGCCACGGCCAGG
>JADDQT010000288.1 GCA_016781225.1 Actinomycetota bacterium | reverse complement strand
CTCGGCCCGGGGAGGCGGCGGCCCCCAGCCCTGGGCCGGAGCGGAGCCACCGGCCTGTGCCGGAGCGGAGCCACCAGCCTGTGCCGGAGCGGCCGTGCGCCGGCTCAGGCGGCTGTAGACGATCAGCGCCAGCCCGGCGGCCATGGCGCAGGCGATGGCGGCATAGACGAGGGCATAGACGTCGGCGAACAGACCGATCAGAAGCAGGACGAAGCCGACCAGTATCAAGCCGACAGTCAGAAGCAACACGTAGCACCACCCGGGTAGAGAACAGGAGCCGCCCGCATCTTAGGAAGGTGGGACGGCGCTGGTCGGTTAAAGAGACTCAGGACTGCACTGCGCCCTCGAAGGGCACCGGACCGGTAGGACCCGGCGGGGGCGCAGCCGGAGGTTCGACTTCGTGACTGTAGCCCTCGTGATCGTGATGCGGACCGGCTGTCGCCGGGCCGTCGGAGCCGAGCGGGGCGGGCGGGGCGGGCGGTTGAACGGTGTCGACGGCGACGACGCCAGTCTCGGCGCGCTGGGACCGGCTTCGGCAGCTACGGGCATGGACCCGGGCGCCGATGCGGCGACGAGATGCTCGACTTGGCGGGCGGCGTCGGTGAGCGAGGCGTAGGCCCTGGCTCGAGCTTGGGCCACGTGGCGCTCCAGGGCGACGATCTCGCCTTCCAGCTGCTCTCGCCGCGCTTGCAACCGCTGAACCTCGGCTGCGACCTGCCCCTGCGCGTCCTCGATCAGGCGCGTCGCCCTCTCTTCGGCTTCGGCCATGACCGCCTCCGCCTCACCTTGGGCCGCGGCGACTACGGAGTGGGCTTCGCCCTGCGCCGACTCCACGAGGCGGGCCGCCTGCCCACGCCCTTCCTCCACCGCCAGGTCGGCCGTCCGCTGCGCCAGCGCCAGCGTGCGACGGAGTGTGTCGTCGCCATCGGGTCGCTCCTCGGATTGGGCGGCGCGCTGGGTGGCGTCACGCAGCCGCTGCTGGAGGATCTCGACCCCCGCGGCCATGCGCTCGAGGAACTGGTCGACGTCGTCCTGGTTGTAGCCCCGCAGGCGTTCACGGAACTCAACCGTGCGAATGGTCTCGGGCGAAACATCCATGGATGGGGATCGTACCGCCGCAACCGGTTGAACCGAGGGGATGCCGCGGCTCAGCCTCGGCAGAGCAGGGGGACCAGGAGGAACTGGAGGACGACGGTCACGATCATGGGCGACAGGTCGAGGCCCATTCCGCCGATCCCGACCGGCGGCAGGACGCGCCGTAGGGGCCCGAGCACCGGCTCGGTCACGGCGTAGAGCACCGAGAAGACGGGTGTCAGGGCCGAGCCGGGCTGTATGGGGAACCAGCTCAGGATGATGCGTGCGAACAGAACCAGGACGTAGAGCTGGGCCGCGAGGCAGAGGAGGGCCATGTCAGGTCTTCAGGGGACGGCGGTTCGTCTCAGCCGTCGTACAGGCCGCTCTCGGAGAGCCGGCGCTTCTCCTCGACCGAGACCTCCACGTTCGACGGGGTGAGCAGGAAGACCTGGTCGGCCGCCTTCTCCATCGAACCGGCGAGGGCGTACGTGACGCCGCTGCAGAAGTCGATCATCCGCCGTCCGAGCTCCCGGTCGGCACCCTGGAGGTTCACGATCACCGCCTGGCTGGCCCGCAGGAGATCGCCGATCTCTTGGGCATCGGGGAAGCGGGCCGGCGTAACCACGTGGACCTTGGCGCTCTGGCGAGGTGCGATGGGGCGCACGACCGCCGAGGGCCGGGCCATGACCGCCTGCTGCGGCTGCTCGGCGGGCACCGGCTCGCGCGGGATGGTGCGGATGTTGGGCTGGGGCGCGGACACCGGTGATACCGACACCTGCGGCCTCTGCTCGACCTGTGGGCGCTCTGATACCTGCTGGCGTTCGGGAGCCGGGTAGGAGCGCACCGCGCCCTGCTGGGAGGGCACCGGTTGAGGCTCGTCGTAGGGCTCGTAGTCGTCGTATTCGTCGTCGACGAGGCCGAGGTAGACCATCGTGCGCCGGAGCATGCCAGGCATCAGAACCCTCCTTGCCGATCGAGCCTATCGCCGGTGCCCAACGCCGGGCGCGGACCGAAGAGGGCGGTGCCCAGGCGCAACATGGTGGAGCCCTCCTGGACCGCCACCTCGAAGTCACCCGACATGCCCATGGACAGCTCGGCCAGGCCGGCGTCCTTCGCCGCTCTGGCCAAACGGGCAAAGGCGGGGCGCGGGTCATCCCGCGGACCCACGCACATGAGGCCCCGCACGTCGAGATCGTGCTCGCGCAACCCGTCCACCAACGCGGGAACCTCGTCGAAGGCACAGCCGTTGCGCTGTGGCGCGCCGGTGACGTTGACCTGCACCATCACTGTGGCGCCGGGTGCGTGGCGAGCGATCTCCATGCCCTCGGACACACGGTCCACGCCCTGCCACGAGGAGACATGGGGAGCCAGGTGGCGCACCTTGTTGCGCTGCACCGCGCCCAGGTAGTGCCAGCGAGGCGGCGTCGTGAACCAGGCTTTGCCCATTCCTGCGGGCCTACCCAGCAGGGCCTGGGCGTAGTTCTCCCCGAAGTCCCGGAGACCCGCGCCGTACGCCTCCTCCACGGCGGAGTGCCCGAGTCCCTTGGTGACGGCCACGACGCTGATCGACCGCCAGTCACCCCCGGCACGGGTGATGCGGTCCCTGACCTCGTCCAGCCGCTCGACTACGCCCGCCACACGACCATGGCCTGGCGCTGCGCCTCCCGGCGCGCCCGGTGGGAGAAGTACCGGTACCCCGACCGGGCGTCGGGCCTGCAAGCCGTGCACGCTTCGGCTCGGTGCACGA
>JADDQT010000287.1 GCA_016781225.1 Actinomycetota bacterium | reverse complement strand
TTGGCCAGGGTGTGGTCGGCGCTGTGGCACAAGCTGGCCGCCGTCGTCCTCGCCCTCGCCGCCTGGCAGGTCACCGTATGGTCGCACTGGCGGCCCGAGTACGTTCTGCCCAGCCCTGGCCGGGTGCTCGGCCAGCTCGGCAACCTGCTGGGCGAAGGTGAGTTCTACCGAGCCATCGCCATCACGCTCCGCCGGGCCCTCGTCGGCTACGCCCTGGCCGTGGTGGTCGGTACGGTGGTGGGGGCGTCGGTGGCCCGGGTCCGGCCACTGCGCACCGCCGTGGGCTCCCTCATCACCGGCCTGCAGACCATGCCGTCCATCGCCTGGTTCCCCCTCGCCATCCTGCTCTTCCAGCTCAGCGAGTCGGCCATCCTGTTCGTGGTGGTGCTGGGGGCGGCCCCGTCGATCGCCAACGGCCTCATCGCCGGGGTCGACCACGTGCCGCCGCTGCTCCTGCGGGCGGGGCGGGTGCTCGGCGCCTCGGGCCTACGCCTCTACCGCCACGTGATCCTCCCCGCCTCGCTGCCGTCCTTCGTGGCCGGCCTCAAGCAGGGGTGGGCCTTTGCCTGGCGCAGCCTCATGGCCGGCGAGCTGCTGGTGATCCTGGCCAACCGGCCCTCCATCGGGGCCCGTCTCCAGTTCGCCCGAGAGCTGTCCGACGCCCCGGCCCTTCTCGCCCTGATGATCGTGGTGCTGCTGATCGGGATCTTGGTGGACGGCGTCTTCAACCAGGTGGACGGCCACATCCGTCGCCGCCGGGGCCTGACCGCCGGGGCCTGACCGCCGAGCGCCGTGACCGGGCTCGGGCCCAGGTCAGATCCGAACGCCCGCTCGGCGCAGGTGCCAGCGAGCCTGCTGCTCGACGCCCTGGCGGAGGTCGATCAGCGGCTTCCACCCCAAGAGGGCGGTGGCCCGCTCGGTGGAGCCGCCCTCCCGGTCCACGTCACCGGGCTGGTCCAGCACCCGCACCACGCGCACGGTGGTGTTGAGGACGTCGCCGACGAGGGTGACGAGGTCGTTCATGGTGGTGGAGGCCCCGCCGGCCACGTTGAGCACCGTCCCCGGGCTGAGGTCGGCGGTGGCGGCGTCGATGGTGGCCCGCACGGCGTCACCGACGAAGGTGAAGTCCCGCACCTGGTTGCCCGTGCCGAACAACGTGAAGGGCTGGCCCGACATGCTCGCCTCCACCAGACGGTGGATGGCCATCTCCGGACGCTGGCGGGGGCCGTACACGGTGAAGTAGCGCAGCGACACCGCAGGCACTCCCCAGTTGTCGGCGTACATGTTGCAGAGGTGCTCGGCGGCGGCCTTGGTGGCACCGTACGGGCTGTGCGGCCGGTGGACCACGTCCTCGGTCGTCGGGTATTGGGCCGCCTCGCCGTACACCGAAGAGCTGGACGCGAAGACGAAACGGCGGACCCCGACGGCCCGGGCCCCCTCGAGCAGTCGCTGGGTGGCGAGGAGGTTGTGCTCGGCGTACTCCGGGAAGTTGGCGGCCCAAGAGCCGCGCACCCCCGGCTGGGCGGCCAGATGGAACACCGTGTCCATACCGGAGAGCAGGCCGCTCGGCTCTCGCACCCGCAGGTCGGCCTCCACGAACTCGAACCCTGGCTCCCCCGCCAGCTCCTCCACGTTCTGCCGCTTGGCCCGAGGGTCGTAGTAAGGGGTGAAGCAATCCACTCCACGGACGCGGTGGCCCTCGGCGAGGAGGGCTTGGGCCAGGTGGCTTCCGATGAAGCCGGCCACGCCGGTGACCAATGCATGCACGGATGCCGAGCGTAGGCCACGGCCGGAATCCCGTCCGTGGCCCGAGGGTGAATCACCTCTTCCTCCTTGTCGACTGCCTGATGTCAATTGCCTGAACCCAGGGGAAGAGGGACGATGTCCATCGATGAGCAGGCTCGCCGGCAGCTCCACGAACGCCTCGAGGAAGCGCTGGGTGCGGCCCCAGCGGGAACACTGATGGCCAGCCTGCCGCCACAGGGCTGGGCCGGCCTGGCCACCAAGGCTGACCTGGAGCGCGTCGAGGAGCGCTTCGATGCCCGCTTCGACGCATTGGAGGAGCGCTTCTCTCTGCGCTTCGATGCACTGGAGAAGCGCTTCGGTGCCCGCTTCGACGGGCTCAGTGAGCGGTTCGACCTGAAGCTGGGGTCGGCGACCAACGAGTTGCGGGCCGACTTCCGGGGTGAGATCACCGCCGCCATCACCGCCCAGACCCGCACGGTGATCCTCGCCCTGTTCGGCACCTTTCTCAGCTCGGGTGGCCTGGTGCTGGCTGCTGCTCGGCTCGGCTGATCGGATGGCCGGCCGGCGTGCCACTGCTAGCCTGACCTCCCTGTGGCCAACATCAGAAGCCAGATCAAGCGCAACCGCCAGAACGAGCGCCGGCGCGTGCGGAACAAGGCAGCCCGGTCGGAGATCAAGACTCGGCTGAAGCTGGCCCAGAGCACGGCCGAGTCCGGCGCCGACGACAGCGCCGAGGCCCTGCGCCTGGCCGTGAAGCGACTGGACAAGGCTGCCGCCAAGGGGATCATCCACAAGAACCAGGCGGCCAACCGCAAGTCCCGCTTGATGGCCCGCCTGTCGAAGGTGGACGCCGGCTCCTAACCGCCCTCAGCGGCGACGACTCGGTCCGAGGCGGCTGAGTCGGGCGACCAGGACCTCCATCACCAGGATCTCCCCACAGGCCGTCGCCCCCCGCAAGTCGAGGTCGGCCGTGGCCAGAAGCTCGATGGCCCGGCCCACGCCCGTGAAGCCCAGCCGGCGGGCCTGGCCGAGAGTCTTCTTGGCCGGGTAGGGGGCCACGCCGAGCACCTTGGCTGCGCCTCGCTCGTCGGCCACACCCGTACCGTCGAGTCGCAGCATGGCTGCGTAGTGGCGGTGCAACGTGGCCATCACCACCAGCGGATGCCGCTCCCCCGCCTCCAGCATGCGGTGGAGCTGGGTAAGAGCGCCCTCCGTGTCTCCGCGGTCGATGGCGTCGGTCAGCTCCCAGGGGGC
>JADDQT010000286.1 GCA_016781225.1 Actinomycetota bacterium | reverse complement strand
CTCCCGGCGCGCGTGTCGACAGGCCGGGCCTCTCGCCGGAGCCCCAGCGCCGCTCTGCGGACGCTCACCGCCCAGACGGAGCGGCTGAAGAAGGCCGGCATCGGTACGGCTCTGGTCGGCGTGCTGGACCGGTCGGGGCGCCTGCCGCTGTGGGCCAAGCGGGCCATGGTCACGCTGATGACGGTCACGGGCAGCCGGCTCGTCGACACGGCCATGCTCTCGAACATGGGCCAGCTCGGTGAGCCGCCCTCGTTCGGGTCGGAGGCGGGCAGCACCGTAGAGGTCTGGTTCTCCCCACCGGGTCGCATGCCGCTGGGCCTGACGGTCGGCGCCCTCACCGTGGGCGGGCGGCTTCATCTCAGCTTCCGCTACCGGCACCGGCTCTTCGATGCCGATGCCGCACGCCTCTTCGCCGATCGCTACCTCGCGGAGCTCGAGGGCCTCATGGAGAACGCACGGCCCGAGAAGCTGGCCTCCTAACTCGACCTTCCTCCATGGAGCCCGCCACGGCGGTGACGGCATCGGCCATCGCTGCCGCGAAGTCCTTGGCCCTCACCAGCGGGGCGTCATGGTCACCGTCTACGGCGAACTCCTGGGCGCCGATGGCCATGGTCAGGGCCCGCTGCTTGTCCGGGGGCACGAGGCGATCCGACGTCGTCACGACGGTGGCGCACGGCACGTCGATGAACGGGGCGAACGGCCGGGCGTCGAAATCGGCCAGCGCCCGGCCGGCAGCGGCCAGGTCACGGAAGTAGCCCCGCTTCAGCTCTCCGCCCACCCATGCTCGGAGCTCGCCCACGTCGGGCGAGTCCGCCATGGCCTCACGGAGGTAGCGCTGCACCAGGCCGTCGCCACCCCCGGAACGCAGCAACACGTCGAGTAGGACGAGCGAGCGCCAGAGCACACGCTCCCGGGGTCGAGAGCGCCATTCGAGGGCCGTACCCGACAGCACGAGACCCCCCACCAGGTCGGGACGGCGCTCCCACATGAGCATGGCCACGGCGCCACCCATCGAGTAGCCGGCCACGATGACCCGCTCGATCCGGAGCAGGTCGAGCAGGGCGGTGGCGTCGTCGGCACATTCTTCGAGGGAGAAGGGCGTCTCGGCCCGCAAGCCCCGGCCGTGGCCTCGGTGGTCGACGGCGAGGACCGTGCGCTCCGGAGCCAGGGCCGGGTACACCGGAAACCAGGTGGTGTCGGCGGTAGCCGTCCAACCGTGGAGCAGCAGCACGGGAAGCGACCCCTCCGGCCCGTGCTCCTCGCGGAGGAACATCTCACCTCGGCCGGGGACGTACACGACCCGGCCCACCGGCAGGTCCGGCGGAGGTACCGGAATCTCCGGATCGTGCGACAGCGCCGAGCAGATACGACGAGCGCGCCGCAGGGTCTCTCTCACCGCTGCGGCGACGGGGAAGCGGAGCCCAAGGCGCCGCCAAGAGTATCGCCCGCCTCCCGGCACTCCAGCCGTCACATTATTCAGTGTATTTTGATGTCATTCAGTTTTCGGTCCCAGTCCGGTAGGTGGGAGCTCCATGAGAGTGGTGGTGGAGATCAGTGGTTACCCCGGCTCGGAAGCGGAGGTCCGAGTCAACCGCCCAGACGCCACCGTGGGCGACCTCGCCTCTGCCCTCGACCCGGACCTGCCGCCGAGCACGGCTTTGGTCATCGACGGGAGGCTGGTGGGCCCGGAGGTCGGACTGGCCGAGTCCGGGCTGGTGGACGGGGCGGTGCTGGGTCTCGGCGGCGGTATCGACGAGGCACCGCCGCACCCGGCTGCGGTCGAGCTGCGGTTGCTCACCGGCATCGAAGCCGGCCGCCGCGAACCACTGCCCCCCGGTCACTTCGTGATAGGTCGCCACCCCGTCGCCGACGTGGTGCTCGGCGACCGGACCGTCTCCCGGCGGGGGCACTGCCGGATCACGGTGTCGTCCCTCGGCGACTGCGGGGTAGCCGACCTCGGATCCATGAACGGCACCGCTTTGGGGAAGACCCCCGTCAGCGGGATAACCAGTCTGGGCCCCGGCCAGACCCTCTGGATCGGCTCCGTCGCCTGCGCCGTAGGACCACTTCTCGCCGAGGACCGCCAGCCGGGGATCGACCCGTTGCGCCACGGCCGCCAGACGGGGACCATCCCCTTCAACCGACCACCCCGAGCCGCGCCGCCCCCTCCGGTGGAAGGCGAGCTGTCGGCGCCCGGGTTGCCGGAGACCCGCACCACACCACCGTTCAATGCCGTGGCTCTGGTCGCTCCCCTCGTGCTCGGGCTGATCATGGTCGTCGCCCTCCGCAGCATCACCTACGCGCTCTTCATGCTGCTCAGCCCGGTGATGGTCCTCGGCAACTGGATCGACGGCAAGTTCCGCGCCCGCCGGGAGGGGCGGACCCGTTCCCAGGCCTACGCCCGGGATCTCGAGTCGTTCCGAACTGCGGTTGACGCCGCTCGCCATGCGGAATGCGACCGACTTCGCCAACTGGTCCCCGACCCCGGCGAGGTGGTCCGAAGGGCGCTGACCCCGAGTGCGCGACTCTGGGAACGCCGCCCGGGAGACGCCGACTTCCTCCTGCTCGGCGTGGGCATCGGCGACCTTCCCTGGCGGCCCCCGTTGCGGCGCGGCCTTCACGCCCCGCCCGCGGAGGTCGTGGAGCTGTTGCAGAGCCGTTCGGCGCTCCTCGACGTGCCGATCTCCGTGAGCCTCGGCGACGGGGGTGTGGTGGGCATCGTCGGGCACCGACCGGATGCCCTGGCGGTGGCCCGGAGCCTCGTCTGCCAGGCGCTCGTGCATCACGGACCGGCCGACCTGCCGGCGGTGGCCTTGCTCTCCGCCGGCGCGGTGAGGGACTGGGACTGGCTCAAGTGGGCACCCCACCTGCGGGACACCGAGCGGGTGGGGGCCCACCTCGTGGGCACCGATGCCGAAGGGTCTCGGGCCTTGCTGGACGAGCTCCTCGCTGGGGCGCGGCCCGTGTCGAGCTCAGGGCCGGCAGGCGGGGCGCCTGAGAGGC
>JADDQT010000061.1 GCA_016781225.1 Actinomycetota bacterium | reverse complement strand
CGTCTACCCAGGCGAGGGAAGTGCCCTGCTCACGGCGGCGACGACGCAGGGGTTGGCAGGCGTGGTGGCCCGCCGCAGCGAAGGTGGGTACGAGCCCGAATCGCTGCGCTTCGTCCCCGCGGGCCCGGCCCCGGGCAGCCCCAGTGGCGTTCCGGCCGCGGGCTCCTAAGATGGGCGGATCAAGGGTGGCTGCCGGACCAAACACCGGACCAGAGAGAGGCGTTTTCGATGAGTGATTTCGATCAGTGGCGAGAGTTGGCTCAACAGTTCCGCGTCGACTCCATCCGCACCAGCTCGGCCGCCTCCTCGGGCCATCCCACGTCCTCGCTGTCGGCCGCCGACCTCATGGCCGTGCTCATGGCCAAGCACCTGCACTACGACTTCGACGAGCCCGAGAACCCCAACAACGACCATCTGATCTTCTCCAAGGGCCACGCCTCACCGCTGCTCTACGCCATGTACCGGGCCGCCGGCGTCATCGATGACGAAGAGCTGATGACCTACCGCCAGTTGGGCAGCCGGCTCCAGGGCCACCCCGTGCCCCGTGCCCTGCCCTACGTCGACGTGGCCACCGGCTCGCTCGGCCAGGGGCTTCCCATCGGAGTTGGGATCGCCCTGGCCGCCAAACAGCTCGACTACCTGCCCTACCGGGTCTGGGTGCTGTGCGGTGACAGCGAGATGACCGAGGGCTCCATGTGGGAGGCCTTCGAGCACGCCGGCCACTTCGGGCTGGACAACCTCACCGCCATCATCGACGTCAACCGCTTGGGCCAGCGCGGCTTCACCATGCACCAGTGGGACGTCGACGCCTTCGCCAAGCCGGCCGAGGCCTTCGGCTGGCGGACCATCGTGATCGACGGCCACGACGTGCAGGCCATCGACGACGCCTACAGCGAGGCGGTGGGGACGCCCAGCAGCCCCACGGTGATCATCGCCAAGACCATCAAGGGCAAGGGCGTCACCGAGGTCGAGGACCGCAACGAAGCCCACGGCAAGCCGGTCAAGGACGCCGAGACCGCCATCAAGGAGCTGGGGGGCGAGAGCAACATCGCCGTGCAGGTGAGCAAGCCCGTTACCGACCAGGCACCCCACACCTTCGAGGTGGCCGGGGCCGAGATCCCGACCTTCAAGGTGGGTGAGGAGGTGGCCACCCGCAAGGCCTACGGCCAGGCTCTCACGGCACTGGGCAGCAATAGAGGCGACGTGGTTTGCCTCGACGGCGAGATCAGCAACTCGACCCACGCCGAGATATTCACCAAGGCTCATCCCGAGCGGTACTTCGAGATGTACATCGCCGAGCAGCTCATGGTGGCCGCTGCCGTCGGCGTACAGGTGAGGGGCTGGGTCCCTTATGCGTCCACCTTTGCCGCCTTCATGAGCCGGGCCTACGACTTCATCCGCATGGCCGCCATCAGCGGGGCCGACCTCAACCTGTGCGGCTCCCACGCCGGTGTCTCCATCGGCGAGGACGGTCCGTCGCAGATGGGCCTCGAGGACATTGCCATGTTCCGAGCTGTGTACGGCAGCACGGTCCTGCACCCCTCCGACGCCAACCAGACGGCCCAGCTGGTGTGGCAGATGGCCGACCTCGAGGGCGTCCGCTACCTGCGCACGGCCCGGCCTGCACTGCCGGTGATTTACGAGCCGGACGAGCAGTTCGAGGTGGGCGGAAGCTATGTGGCCCGCCGCTCCGACGACGACAAGGTGGCCATCGTGGCCGCGGGGGTCTGTGTGCACGAGGCCCTGGAGGCGGCGGAGACGCTGGCCGGGGAGGGCCTCAACGCCCGGGTGATCGACGCCTACTCCATCAAGCCCATAGACGCCGCCACCCTCAGGGAGGCGGCTCAGGACACTGGCGGCCGGCTCATCACCGTTGAGGACCACTGGCCCGAGGGCGGTCTCGGTGACGCCGTGCTCGATGCGCTGGCCGAGAGTGAGCTCACCCTCCGGGTCGTGAAGATGGCGGTGCGCAAGATGCCGGGGTCAGGCCCGTCCAAGGACCTGATCAAGGACGCCGGAATCGACGCCGAGTCCATCGCCGACGCCGCCCGCAAGCTGGCCGAGACCGAGGGGTAGCCCCCGGGCCCGGCCAGGGGGCGCTCAGCTCATACGCTTTCAGCAGGGCGGAAGGTGACTTTCGCCTCGGGGAAGGCCTCAGAGAGATCACGAAGGGCACCTTCGGTTTGGGTACCCCATTGATTGCTCAAGACCCACGTCAGGCCGTCCTCGCAGATGGGGAACTCGACGAACCACCGCACTGGGTCGAAGCGGGTGTCGTCCGCCCGAAGGGCCGCCACGACTGCGTCCCGATCGTCCACTTCCCCTTCGATGGACCGGAAGCGGCCACCAAGCACTTCGCCAATTGAGCGAGCGGGAACGCCCCGCTCGACCAAGCTCTCAACCACCACCCGTACCGCCTGCCGCTTGTAATGCTCCTGGGGAAGCACTTGGCCATCGATAACGACCTGGTAACGCGTTCGATCCCGGCCGTCGCCGCGTGAACGCTCCTGCTGCTTCTGCTTCTGCCGTAACCGGACTTGGTAATCGGCTGCCTCCGGCAAAGGGATGAGCTGCTGTACGTCGAGCAGGACCCGCTCGTCGAGCCGGTAAGGGACGAGACGCACGCAGCGAATGTCCATTCCTTCGAATCGGTTCAGCCATAGCACGGTCGTCGTGATCTCCGGGCCGAAGTCAGCCGAGACGAGGATGATGCGCACGTCCGACGATATGACTGTCTCTTCACCGCCCTCCTCTACGCCAAACCAGTCCAGTAACTCACCTCTGGCGTCGACGTCCTCACCGGGCCGCTGCTTCGCCGCATGGCTCGCGTAAGTGTCGACGACATCGTCGAAGCGCATGGCGGACACCATCGCCGCGTAACGCACCGCCTGAAGATCCATGTGCCCGCCATCCTCGGTGCGCTTGAGCTCGATGACGACGAGATGAGCCTCTCGGTCTACGGCTAGCAGGTCGACCCGCCGCCGGGCGTCCGCCCACTGGGCATATTCCTCAGCAATGACCAGCAGGTTGTCATTGAGCACACCGATGTCATCACGCAACAGGCGCTGCAAATCTGCCCGCTCGTACAACGTGAGCTCGTTGAACGTCACCTTCTGCTGCCGGACCAACCTATTGTCCGTGATCTCGTACAGCGCCACGTAGGGATTCTGCCAGCAGGAATCGACCGCTGAAGTCGATTCCTGCTGACGAAAAGGCGGGACAGCGGGAAGACGAGCTTCCTACGAGCAGCCGCTGGTGGTGCCGCAGCTCCCGCAGGCGTAGCAGCTGCCGGCCCGCTGCATCTCCACGCCGCAGGAGTAGCAGAAGGGGGCGTCCTTGCCGACCGCTGTCGCCGTTCTGGTCTCCTGCGTCCTCTCAGGCAAGGGTGAGTCGACAACGCCCGTGGACGGCGTGGCTTCCTCCTCCACGCCGGGGAGCGTGGGCTGCGTGCGCTCCGTCGTGGTGAGGATGCCGAGCTCGGTGCGCTCCTCCAGCGGGAGGTAGTCCACGGCCAGGCGGCGGAAGATGTAGTCCATCAGAGACGCCGCTATGCGCAGGTCGGGATCGTCGGTCATGCCGGCGGGCTCGAAGCGCATGTTGGTGTACTTGTGGACGTAGGTCTTGAGCGGCACGCCGTGCTGGAGCCCGAGCGAGACGGAGATGGAGAAGGCGTCCATGACGCCAGCCAGGGTGGAGCCCTGCTTGGAGACCTTGACGAACACCTCGCCGGGTCGGCCGTCGTCGTACTCACCCACGGTGACGTATCCCTCGCAGTCGGCCACCCGGAAGGCGAACGTGGCCGACCGGCGCCGACGGGGCAGGCGCTCGCGGATGGGTTGCTTGACCACCACCGTCTGGCGGTCGAGGGCCTTCTCCAGCTCGGCCACCTTCACGGCCAGCTCCACGTCGTGGGCCTCGGCCTCCGACGACGGGGTGCCGTCGGCGGCCGTGCCCCTCTTCACCGTGGACAGCGGCTGGGCCACCTTGCAGTTGTCCCGGTACACGGCCAGGGCCTTGATGCCCATCTGCCACGAGTCGAGGTAGAGCTGTTCGATGTCCTCGACGGTCGCCTCTTCGGGAACGTTCACCGTCTTGGAGATGGCTCCCGAAATCCACGGCTGCACGGCAGCCATCATTCGGACGTGGCCGTGGTGATGGATGTAGTTGTCGCCCATGGAGCAGGCGAACACGGGCAGGTGCTCGTCGTGCAGCGCCGGGGCGCCGACGATGGTCTTGTGCTCGTCGATGTAGCTGACGATGGCCGCCACCTCGTCGTCGGAATACCCGAGCTGACGCAGGGCCCGAGGGACGGTGTGGTTGACGATGGACATCATCCCCCCGCCGACCAACTTCTTCATCTTGACCAGGCCGAGGTCGGGCTCCACGCCGGTGGTGTCACAGTCGAGGAGAAAAGAAATGGTGTTGTGGCTGACGAACCCATTGGCCAGGTAGGTGACGTTGTCGGGCACGGAGAGGTCGTAGGTGAGCTCCTCGTCGCCCAGCTCCGCCGAGGTCACTCGGTCGTAGAAGAACGAGAGCAGATGGCCCAGCTCGACGTCACCGCTGCGGTGGAACAGTTCGGTGGCCACTCGGCGACTCACGGTGCCCCGCTTGCACTCCAGGAGCAGCACCTTGCGAAGCCGGTCGTTCTCGGGAGCCAGCCGGTCGATAAGAGAACGCGAAACCGGGATGTGATCACCCTGTGAGCTTTGGCGCATTTGCGCACCCCGGGTGACCTTCGCGCTCTTGCGGGCGCCGATGAACCCGACGTCCTCCAGCCACCGGTCGTTGTAGGAAAGGTTGAGCAGGCGCATCTTCGACAGTGATAGCTGACCCCAGCCAGTGCGCTTGGTCTCCAACGCCCGGGTAGTCGGGAAGCCGAGGGCCAACAGCAGGGTCTGCACGTCCCCCGCCAGCTCAAGGGACGTGGTCATCCAGTGGGGGTAGCCCGAAGTGACCGTACCGTCGGCTTCGAACAGGCCGCGCAGGAAGGCTGCGTACACGGTGCGATCGTTGCTGTGCAGCACGGCGTCGGGGACATGAGCGACATAGCCCTTGCCGGAATGGCCCTCAAACGGTTCCCGCTTGGCAAAGCCGCACGCCTCCCACCACACCACAAGCCTCACCGAGTCCAACCGGACCTCGGTGTAGCCCTGCCTCGCGCTCACGTGGCCGACGAGGTTGAAGACCTCCTTGCCGAGCTGCAGGAGCCGCTCCACGACGTCGAAGTCATCGTTGGCCACGCAAAAACGCACGCCCCGGGCATGGAGCGAGCCGTCACCCATGAAGTAACCGACCAGCTCGGCCAACTCCGCAGTCATGGAACGGGGCGCGACCGAGTGCCGCTCGCCCGTCCAGTAGGCGTCCGGCATAGGCGGAAGAGGCACGTGCTGCGGGCTACCGACAAGCTGACTGAGCGCCATGGGGACCACGTCCCCCTCACTGACGTCGGCAAGGTGACGCCACACGAACTCGCCGGTAGCGGCATCGACGACCTTGACCCGGTGTTGGGCCGTCCCCTGGAGCGAGTAACCGCGCTTGGTCTGCACCCGTACCACCGGCTCCAGCCCGTTCACGTAGAACTTGGTGGCCGTGCGAGGACCCTCATCGGTCTGTACCGAGATGTCGAGGTCCTGCCACTTCTCTGCGCCTGGCGACGTGTCGCCCAGTGACCGGAGCCGGACCAGGCCTCGGTCCGTGGGCACCAGGGTGCCGCCCACCAAGCAGCCGGTCGGGGCCAAGACGGTGGCCTGGGAGTTGCGGACGCCGTAGCGCTCGGCGTCCTCCACGGCGTGGTCCCAAGCCTCCTGGGCCGCCGACAACAGCTCCGTTGGCACCTGCTCTTCGTCGACCTTGGCCACCTCGTCGCGGTGCATGCGCAGCACCCGCAGCATGTGCTCGGCGTTCTCGGTGTAGCCGGCGAAGGGCCCCATGCGAGCGGCGGTGCGGGCCGACGTGGCGTAGGCCTGGCCCGTCATCAGGGCGGTGATGGCCGCGGCGTAGGCCCGCCCGTTGTCGGAGTCGTACGCCATGCCCTGTGACATCAAGAGGGCCCCGAGGTTGGCGTAACCCAGCCCGAGCTGGCGGAAACGGCGGGCGTTCTGGCCGATCTTCTCGGTGGGATAGTCGGACATGCCGACCAGGATCTCCTGGGCGGTGAACATGACCTCGACGCTGGCCTTGAAGCCCTCGACGTCGAAGGTGCCGCCCTCCTCCATGTACCGCAGCAGATTGAGGCTGGCCAGATTGCAAGCTGAGTTGTCGATGGACATGTACTCGCTACAATTGCTCACTGTCACACCATTGACGATGTAGGAGTGGTTTCGAGGCTCGCTCAGGTTGTACGTGAGCTCGACACCGTCGTCGTTCCGTTCGATGAGCCGAGCCGTCCTCCGGCAGCGATAGAAGGTGTGACCACCAAGGAGCTCAGCCAACTTCTCGGCCTTGGCCGGCAGCGTGAAGCCGACCTCGTCGGCGAAGCGAGCGACGTCCTGGCCACTGATTCTCAGGTCGAACATCGGGTGACCTTCGTAGATGACGAAGGTGCCGTCCTTGCGGACGTAAACGAACTCGTCTTCGCCTCCCTTACGAGTAGCGAAGATACGGCTGGAGATCCCGAACGTGGTCAGGAGGCGCTGCACGCCTTGCAGCAGCTCACGGGAAGCGGAGCCAAGGCCGACGTAGCGGTTCTTCGTCCCGTCGTAGACGCAACCGTCGGCGTCGAACAAGCCCTGGAGGAACGCGGTCACGATGTCCGGCGGCGCCTCCTGGACCGACCAGGGCACGACCTTCTCCGGAGCCTTGGCGTGGCCCACGCCGAGCGCTTCCAAAAAGCGAACGACCAGCCCGCGACCAAGTCGCAACTGCTGCGTGCCGTTGGCCTGCACAGAGGGCTTCGGGGCGTCGCCCTGACAGATTTCAGTGAGCAGCTCCAGGTGGCGAGGCATGACGTGGTCCCGGTCGTCCCTGCTGCCATAGATGGTGCTGACCACGTTGGTCGAGGAAATGCAACCGTCGCCGATCAACCAGCCCAGGTAGTGGGCGAACTCCGGTGACCACTTCTCGGGCAGGTTGACCTTGGCGTGGTCCGCCTTCCGGCGGTAGTGCGCCACGTCGGTGCTCACCGGGAAGCGGCGCTCGGCGTTGACCGCCGGCGCAGGCAGGTCGAGGACCTTGATCTCGTCCTCCGGCGCCAGCTCGCTGGCGGGCACGAAGCCGCGATTGACGGTGAAGAGCTTGTGATTGGCGGTGCAGCGCACCTCCATCCCGTTGTCGAACTCGAGGCGCAGGATCTCGTTCAAACCCGTGATCATCAACGCCTCCGGAGTGGTTATCTCCAAACGCTCGGCTGGTGCATCGGGGCTGGTGGCGTCGTGGGTGTAGACGCCGAACGTCTCGCCCATCTGCGCTCGCTGGAGCAGAGCGTCGAAGCGGATGAGCCCCTTGTCCGTGTGCACGAGGGAATCGGCGGTGAAGCACGGGTTGGAGCCGTTGATCCGCCCGGTGGCGTGCAGCGTGTGCCAGTGGTTGATGGTGGTGTCGTACTGGACGCCGGGGTCGGCACACTCCCAGGCGGCCTTGGCGATCTGGGCGAACAGGTCCCGGGCCTTCACGGTCTCCAGGACCTCACCGGTGGTGACCGCCTTCAGGTGCCAGTCGGCGTCGTCAGTGACGGCCTGCATGAACTCGTCGCTCAGCCGCACCGAGTTGTTGGCGTTCTGGTACTGGATCGAGTAGCTGTCCTTGCCGTCGAGGTCCATGTCGAACCCGGCGTCGCGCAGGGCCCGGGCCTTGCGCTCCTCGATGGCCTTGCACCAGATGAAGTCCTCCACGTCGGGGTGGTCGACGTCGAGGATCACCATCTTGGCCGCCCTCCGTGTGGTGCCCCCGCTCTTGATGGTGCCGGCCGAGGCGTCGGCGCCGCGCATGAAGCTCACGGGGCCCGAGGCCGTGCCTCCACCCTTCAGCGTCTCCTTCGACGAGCGGATCTTGCTCAGGTTGACCCCCGAACCCGAGCCGCCCTTGAAGATGATCCCCTCCTCGGCGTACCAGTTGAGGATGGCCGGCATCGAGTCCTCTACGGCCAGGATGAAGCACGCCGAGCTCTGGGCCGTGCGCCCGGGCACACCGATGTTGAACCACACCGGCGAGTTGAACGCCGCCTTCTGGTTTATGACGAGGTGCTTGAGCTCGGCGTTGAACGCCTCTGACTCCTCGTCGTCCACGAAGTAGCCGTTCCGCACGCCCCAGGCCGTGATGGTGTCGGCCACGCGGTCGGCGACCTGCTTCAGCGACCACTCCCGCTCGGGCGAGCCGGGGGCGCCGCGGAAGTACTTCTGGGCCAGGATGTTGGTGGCATTGACGCTCCACGTGGAGGGCACCTCCACGCCGAGCTGCTCGAAGGCCACGCTTCCGTCGGCGAAGTTGGTGATGCGGGCGTCCCGGCGCTCCCAGGTCACCTCGTCGTAGGGGTGCACCCCCGGGGTGGTGAAGTGGCGACGAATGCCTATCCCCATGCGCTCGGGGGCGATGGCCATGTGATCCTCCCTGGTACTTCGTGCTGGCGGGCCACTCAGCAGCCAACCACAAGATGAGGTGGAGTGCCGACCGGTGACCACAAGATGTTGGGACCAGTAATTACAGCAGCGTGATTACAACGGTGTCAAGCAATTCGGGGTGCAGAGCCCCGGCTGTTGTGGACGACTACGGGGTGGTCGATCCCCGAGCCGTCGTTGGTGACGGTGAAGTTGTTGGTACCTTCGACCTCGAGGTCGTAGACGGGTACGGCATCGTCCAGGACGACGCGCTCGACAGCTTCGACCCGTCCCCTGCCCATCCCCTCGAGCGAGACGCCCCGCCGCAGCTCTCGGGCCTCGGCCCAGCCCACCTCCCGGGTGAGGAAGCGGTGCCGCGGCGTACACCGCAGCACCTGGCCGCCGTCGCTTCTGACCTCGAGCAGGTGACTCGTCCGTCCCGCCATCCAGACGCCGTTGATCTGTCGAACCACCCAGCGGCCGTGCTTGCGGTCGAACGACACCACGTCGGGGAGGTCGTCGCCCGCCACCGCCATCTTCTGGAGCAGCTCCAGGGCCACCAGGCCGGATGCGGTGACCACCAGCGTCTCTCCAACCAGGCAGTTCGGCGTCTGAATGCCGCCAGTGTAACTACAACACTGTGAGTAGGGGTGAATTCTCGATCGTTCCCCCCGATAGGTCGGCGGCCATGTCCGACGACGTGACTCGAGCCCTGGACCTGAGGCCCTTCGACACGGGCTGACGCCATACGGGCCGGACGCGGGCAAGCGCTCCCCTACTCCTACGTGGCCCGGAGAGCGGCGGGCGCGAGGTGGCCGTTGGCCGACGCCAGCTCGCTCCAGCGAGCTCCGGCGATGCGGGCCAGGGCAAGGAGCTGGCGCCGCTCTCGGGCTCGCAACGGGCGGCCTTCCCGACCGAGGACAAGGGTCCTGCCCACGGCGGGAAGCTCGGCCCAGGCCACGTCGTCGGGCCCGCAGTCCGCGGCATTCAGCTCGGCCCAGGCCACGTCGTCGGGCCCGCAGTCCGCGGCATTCA
>JADDQT010000060.1 GCA_016781225.1 Actinomycetota bacterium | reverse complement strand
TGCTCGTGCACCAGGCCGCCCACGCCTTCCGGCTGTGGACCGGGCAGGACCCACCCGTCGAGGCCATGTCGGCGGCGGCCGTAAGGGCTCTGGGAGCTGAAGCTGAGCCCCGACTGCACCGATAGGGACGACGTTGGCGTGTGCAAGTCGTGAAGATGTGAAAGGTCACCGTGTCCCTGAGCGGAACGCTCGACACCCTGCCGCTCCCGGAGCTGCTCACCGTCCTGGCCGCCACCAGGCGTAGCGGCGAGCTGGTCGTTCGGGGCACCGGCCCAGCCTTCGGGCACCATCCTCGTCACCGGACCCACCGGTTCGGGAAAGTCGACCACGCTCTACGCCACCCTCGACATCGTGAGCGACGAGACGAGGAACGTCATCACCGTGGAGGACCCGGTGGAGTACCGCCTTCCCGGCATCAACCAGGTGCAGGTCAACAAGAAGGCGGGCCTCACCTTCGCCGCCGCCCTCCGCTCCATCCTCCGCTGTGACCCCGACGTGGTCCTGGTGGGCGAGATCCGCGATCGGGAGACGGCCACCATCGCCGTGGAGGCCGCCCTCACCGGCCACCTGGTGCTGTCCACGCTTCACACCAACGACGCTGCCAGCACCCCTACGCGCCTGGTGGAGATGGGCGTGGAGCCGTACCTGGCGGCCAGCGCCGTGGACTGCATCGTGGCCCAGCGACTGGCCCGCCGGCTCTGCCCCCGCTGCAAGCAGGCGTACCAGCCTTCGGCGACGGAGCTGCACCGGGTGGGCCTCGACCCGAGGCGCCCGGCGGGGCGGGTCAGCTCTTCGTCCCGTGGGCTGCGGCTCCTGCGGCAAGACCGGTTACCGCGGCCGCTTCGCCATACACGAGGTCCTCACCGTCTCCGAGGAGGTGGAGCGCCTCATCGTGGCCCGCGCCCACTCGGAGGAGGTCAAGAAGGTGGTGGTGGCGCAGGGCATGACCCTTCGCCAAGCCGGCCTCTACCAGGCCGCCCAAGGGCTGACGTCCCTGGCAGAGATCCTCAGGGTTGTCGACTAGAGCGTCGGTTCGTCGATCAGGTGCCGGGGCTGTGCCGGCGCCGCCCGAGCAGCCACCAGGCTCCGCCGATGCCGGCGGCGATGAGGCCGAGGCCCGCCAGGTCGGTGCCGGTGATGGGGAGGCCGCCGTCGCTGCCTCCGGTTTCCGACGCCAGGCGTTGCCGGTCATCGAGGGTGGCGGCCGAGGAGTCCCGCGCCTGCACGTCAGGGGTCTGCGAGAGGCCCTGCCCCGACACCGCTGCTGGCGCTGCGCCGGCATAGGCGTCGCAGAGCTGGGTCCAGAAGACCTTGTGCTTGGTGTCCGCGCCCTGCGACCCTTGGGCGTTCACCGTCAGCTTGACGTGATACCCCTGCTGTGGGTGGGGGCTGAACGCGGCGAGGGCCCTGGACAGGTTGTACGACGTGGAAGCGTCGCGGTCCGTTCCGCCGCCTGCCGGGTCCTCTCCTATGAAGATCCTGTCCCGCAGGAGCACACCCCCGCCCGTTGGTGGGTGAGCCTCGAACGTGACCTCGGCAAAGAGGTCGCCCTCGTCGAACCCGTAGAAGTCGACCCCGAACGGGCACCCCACGTGCGGCTCGTTGTTGGGGGCGGTGTCGTCGACCGGGATGTTGTCCAACTTGACGGTGCCGTTGTTGCCGGGCGGGTCGCCCTGCGCCCAAGCGGGACTTGATGTCAGGGAGACAGCCGCCATCGCGGCAGCGGCCATGAGGAATCGCGCGGTCAAGGTGGCCTCCTGGGTTGTCACTCTCCGTGGCAGAGTAGGGGGCCCAGGACCAAAGCGCAATGGGTTTTGCGGGCTGGGCCGGGAACCTCTGTCTGCAGATGCTCATGAAGGGGACAGGACGCGCCGATAGAAGGCCATGCAACCTTCGTCGCGCCGCTTGGGCGAGCACCTGGTCGAACGAAAGGTCCTCTCTCGCGACACCTTGGAGGAGCTTCTCGTCAGAGAGGCGAAGGAGGGCATCCCGTTCTCCAAGCTCCTGGTGGCCGAGGAGCTGGTGGGGGAGAAGGACCTGGTGGCCGCGGTAGCGGCCCAGGCCGGGATCCGCTTCGTCGACTTCGACCAGACGGCGGTCAACCCCACCCTCGACCGCCTGGTTCCCACCGACCTGGCTCGTCGCTACTCCGCGGTCGCGGTGGACGTGGAGGGCAGCGACCTCCTCGTCGCCATGGCCGATCCCACCGACAGGACGGCCTTGGAGGCGGTGGAGCACGGCACGGGCTGGACGATCCGGCCGGCACTGGCCGTGCGGGACGAGCTCCAACAGGTGGTGGCGGCCATGTACGGCCGGGGGGAGCCCACCAGCAACGGCGATCTCGGCGTCATCGCCACCGACGCCCACGGGCACAGCGAATACGCCCCGAGCGCCGGCATGCCGCTGGACCTGGAGACGGAGCTGCACATAAACGACCTGCTGATCCGGGTCATCGAGCTCGGGGGCTCCGACCTCCATCTGACCGTGGGGGTGCATCCGAGCGTCCGCATCCACGGCGACATCCAACCCCTCACCGAGTTCCCGGTGATGAACGGATCCGAGATCCGCCGGATGATCTACGCCATCCTCACCCAGAAGCAGCGCGAGCGCTTCGAGGAGGAGCTCGAGCTGGACACCTCCCACTCGGTGCCGGGCATGGGCCGCTTCCGCGTCAACATCTTCCTCCAGCGCGACTCCATGGGCTCGGTGATGCGAGTCATCCCCTTCCAGGTCGTGCCCTTCGACCAGCTCGGCCTTCCCGACTCCGTGCTGCAGTTCGCCCAGCTGCCGAGGGGCCTGGTGCTGGTCACGGGTCCGACCGGCTCGGGAAAGTCCACCACCCTGGCCTCCCTCATCGACGTGATCAACGCCACACGCCATCAACACATCATGACGGTGGAGGACCCGATCGAGTTCCTCCACGAGCACAAGGTGGCGCTGATCAATCAGCGTGAGGTGGGCGAGGACACCCAGACCTTCGCCAAGGCCTTGAAGCACGTCCTCCGCCAGGACCCTGACGTGATCCTCGTAGGTGAGATGCGCGACCTGGAGACCATCTCCACCGCGCTGACCGCGGCAGAGACCGGCCACCTCGTGTTCGCCACCCTCCACACCCAGGACGCGCCCCAGTCGGTGGACCGCGTGATCGACGTCTTCCCGTCACATCAACAGCAGCAGGTGCGGGTCCAGCTGGCGTCGTCGCTCCAAGGCGTGGTCACCCAGCAACTGGTGCCGATCACCAGCGGGCGGGGCCGGGTGGTCTCCGCTGAGGTGCTGGTGGCGACGCCCGCCGTGCGCAACCTCATCAGGGAGGGCAAGACGCACCAGATCTACTCGGCCATGCAGGCGGGCGGGAAGTACGGCATGCAGACCATGGACATGTCGCTCGCAGCCCTCGTGAAGGCGGGGAAGATCTCGATGGAGTTCGCCCTCGAGAAGTGCGCCAACGAACAGGACATGCGTCGCCTCATCGGCGCCGCACGGTAGCGCTCGCCCAGAGCTCGAACAGGGGAACGGGGATGTCTGACACTTACACCTACAAGGTCCGCGACAAGCAGGGGCAGATCGTCGAGGGCACCCTCGAGTCCGACAGCACCAACCTGGTCGCCAACAAGCTTCGCCAGATGGGCTACGTGCCCCTCGCCATAGACAAGAAGGACACCGGCGGGCTCCGCAGAGAGCTGCGCCTGATGAAGCCCAAGATCAAGCTGAAGGACATCGCCGTCTTCAGCCGCCAGTTCGCGGTCATGATCGACTCCGGGCTCTCCCTCCTGCGCGCCCTCAGCATCCTTGAGGACCAGATCGAGAACAAGGCCCTGGCCAAGGTGATGACCGAGGTGCGCAGCGACGTGGAGAGGGGGTCCGCGCTGTCCCAGGCACTGGCCAAGCACCCGAAGGCCTTCAACCGTCTGTATGTGTCCATGGTCCGCGCCGGTGAGACGGGCGGTTCCCTGGACTCGGTCCTGGTGCAGCTGGCCGACACCATCGAGAAGCAGGTCGAGCTGCGCCAGAAGATCAAGTCGGCCATGACCTACCCCGTGGCCGTGCTCTGCCTGGTGCTGCTCATCGTGACGGCGATGCTGATCTTCATCGTGCCCATGTTCAAGACCCTTTATGCCGATCTGGGCGGAACGCTGCCGTTGCCCACGCGGCTCCTGCTCCTGGTCTCCAGCGTGATGGTCAAGGCCATGCCCATTGTGATCCTCGCCCAGGTGGGTGCGGTCATCGCCTTCAAGCGATGGATCGCCACCGACAAGGGACGAGGCGTATGGGACGCCTTCAAGCTCAGGGTCCCCGTGTTCGGCAAGCTGGTGCAGCTCACGGCGCTGGCCCGCTTCTCACGGACGCTGGCCTCCCTGCTGCGTTCGGGCGTGCCGTTGCTGGAGTCGCTCGAGATCACGTCGGGCACGGTTGGCAACGCCGTTGTGGCCAAGGCCATAACCGACATGCAGGACGGGGTCAAGCAGGGTGAGGCCATGGTGCAGCGCCTGGCCAACCATTCCGTCTTCCCCACCATGGTGGTTCAGATGATCTCGGTGGGGGAGGAGACCGGCGCCGTCGATACCATGCTGGACAAGATCGGTGAGTTCTACGAGCAGGAGATCGAGGCCACGGTGGACGCCTTGACCTCCCTCTTGGAGCCCGCCCTCATCGTGGTGCTGGGCGGCTGTGTGGGCGGCATGGTGGTCTCGCTGTACATGCCGATGTTCAACATCATCAAGCTCATCCAGTAGCCGCGCCGGCCTCGGTCAGCGTGTGACCATGGCGGTCCGACCCGCGCCTCATCGCTTCACCGTTGGCGAGTCCGCCACCTGGGCGAACAAGCAACCGTCGGCATCCAGAATCCCGTCCGTCTCGGTGACTTCTCGGAGCCCCAACCGACCTTGCCCTCCTGCGCCCTAGGGCCGACAGCTACGCCGGCGGCCACCCCGGGCCGGAAGACGTGCTGCTGTTGATCGAGGTGGCCGACACCACCGCGGCTTGGGACCGACGGCACAAGGTGCCGCTGTACGCGGCCGCCGGCGTGCCCGAGGTGTGGCTGGTCGACCTGCCGGCTCGGACGGTGGAAGTCTGCCGCCGGCCCAAGGGTGCCACTTACCAGGAGGTCCGCTTGGTTGGGCCCGACGAGAGCCTGGCACCAGAGGCCTTCCCCCACGCCTCACTTCTGGCCGGAAACCTTCTGGCCTAGACAGGGAGCACGCGTTGCGCTCAGCGCTCGCGGCCGCCTTGCAGGATCGGGTGGATTTTCGCTCAACCGAGCGGTGGTTGGTGGCGATACAACCTTGCGAGCAAGTGCTTCTGACAAAGGCAAACCCGTCGAGAGGCGGGGGCGCAAAGCCACGGGACCTCTCGGACAAAGGGGTGGTCAGCCGGGCTACCTGAGGATGGTCCCGCCACGGCGGGGCGAGCCCGAAGGGGAGGGGCAAGGGCTCGTAACAATCCATTGCTCACACAAGGAGAACAACCACAATGCAGAGTGCAATCAACAAGCTGCGAGAGCGGCGCCGTGACGGAGAAGAGGGCTTCACCCTCATCGAGCTCATGGTCGTCGTGCTCATCATCGCCATCCTGTTGGCCATCGCCATCCCGACCTTCCTCGGCGCTCGCAAGCGTGCCCAGGACCGGGCGGCCCAGTCGTCACTGCGCAACGCTCTGACGGCGGCCAAGACCATGTACACCGACAGCTCGACGTACGCCGCCGCCGACGAGTCGGCGACCGGTCTAATCACGGTGGAGCCGAGCCTCAGCTACGTGGCGGCCGCCACAGCGTCGACCGGGCCGAAGATCGTCTCGGTGAAGGCTACTGCCGACACCTGGGTCGGGGCGGCCAAGTCGGATGCCGGAACCTGCTTCTCCATCAAGGAGACCGTGAACGGCGGCACCACGTTCGCCAAGGACGCCACCGCGTGCACTGGCGACCAGGCCGCAAACACGGCCACCAACTACAGCGGCGCCTGGTAGCTCGTAGACCAGCAACGCTGAACGAGAGAGCGGGGCCCTTCGGGGCCCCGCTCTTCGCGTCCCGCTTTGAGCCTGCCGAGCGTTTCAGGAACCACATCCTCTCACCGACACAGGAAGGTCCCCTCAGCGAAAGGCCGTCCCTGTGCTGGAAACCCGGAGCAAAGGCGTGCCCGGCAAGGACTTGGAGGACGGCTTCAGCCTCGTCGAGGTGATGGTCGTCGTGGTCGTCATCGCCGTGCTGATCGCCATCGGGTCGCCAACATTTCTCGGTGCTCGCAAGCGGGCCGATGACCGCGCGGCGCAAGCCTCATTGCGCCTTGCACTCACGGCAGCCAAGGCCGTGCAGGCGGAGAAGCAGAGCTACGCCGACGCCACCGAGAACCCAGCCACGGGCCTGCCCAAGGTCGAGCCGAGTCTGACCTATGCCGCAGCCAACACCGAATCCAGCCGGGACAACCTCGTCTCCGTGAGCGCCGCCGTGACCCAGTGGGCCGGCGCCGTCGAGTCCACCAGCGGCAAGTGCTTCTTCATCCACGAGACGGCGAACGGGACGCGCTATGGCACGGCGGCTGACGGCCAAGCCTGCACCGGCACTGAGGCACTCACCGCCACCGGCAGCAGTTACTGATCAAGTCACCGGCGTCTACCATCGCTCGGCCATGACCGCCCTCCTCGCCCTCGGCCTCGTGCCTCTGGGTCTGGTGGTCGGCTCGTTCCTGAACGTGGTCATCCACCGAGTGCCGGAGAAGCAGTCTGTGGTCCGCCCACGATCGCGCTGTCCCCGGTGTGGCACGACCCTCAAGCCCTCCGACAACGTGCCTCTGGTCTCATGGCTGCTGCTCCATGGGCGCTGCCGCAACTGCCACGGTGCCATCTCCATCCGTTACCCCCTCGTGGAGGTGGCGACGGCGGCACTGTTCGTGGCCGCTGCTCTGCGGCTCGGCGCCGACCCGGTGCTGCCCGCCTTCCTCGTGGTATTCGCCGCCCTTCTGGCCATCTCGGCCGTCGACCTCGAGCGCTTCATCGTCCCCAACCGCATCCTGTACCCCGCTCTGTTCATGGCCGCCCCCCTGTTGGTGGTGGCGGCCGCCCTCGACGGTGACTGGTCATCGCTTCGGGACGCGGCACTCGGGGGGGCGCTGGCATGGGCCCTGCTGTTCGCCATCCACATGGCCAGCCCCAAGGGCATGGGCTTCGGCGACGTCCGCCTGGCGGGGCTCATCGGCATGCTTCTCGGCTGGCTCAGCATCGGCCACGTGCTGCTCGGCCTCTTCCTCGCCTTCCTCACCGCCGCCGTGGTGGGGGTGGGCCTGATGGTGACCGGAGTCCGGGGCCGCAAGGACCGGGTGCCGTTCGGGCCCTTTCTGGCCCTGGGTGCCATCACCTCGGTGTTCGTCGGCGGTCCCATACTCTCCTGGTACGGAGTTTGAGCGCAGCCCGGGGATGATGCTGGTGTGGTTGGCGTTGTCTATGTTGCTGATGTCCTCTACTGTGCAGTACCGCATCGTGCGGCCGAACCGGTCATGATGGGCCGGCCCCTTCCGGGGGCCGGTGAGTGAGGCGGCATTGTCGACCGAAACCGAACAGCACCTGCTCACAGTGGCCGAGGTGGCCGAGGTCATGCGCGTCTCCAACATGACCGTGTACCGCCTCATCCGCTCCGGGGAGCTGCTGGCCACCCGAGTGGGCCGCAGCTACAGGATCTGGGAGGACGACGTGCACTCCTACCTACGCCGGGGAAGAGCCTGATGCCGCGGGTCGTCTCCCTCGACATCGGCAGCTACGCCGTGCGCGCCGTCGAGCTCACCGTGGGCGGGGGCGAGCCGGTGCTGGAGCGCTTCGCCCAGGTGGTCCTACCTCCCGGCGCCGTGCGCCATGGCGAGGTAATGGACGCGGCCGCGGTGGCAACCTCGGTGCGGCGCCTCTGGAGTGAGGGTGGGCTACGCGGCAAGCGCGTTGTCGTTGGCGTGGCCAACCAGCGAGTCATCGTGCGCCAGGCCGAGTTCCCGGTCATGTCCGAGCAGGACTTCCAGGCCGCGCTCCAGTTCGAGGCCCAGGAGCTGATTCCCATCCCCGTGGAGGAGGCCACCCTCGATTTCCAGATCGTCGGTGAGAGCGCGACGGCCGAGGGGGAGCCCCGCATGCGGGTGCTGCTTGCTGCCGCCCAGCGGGACATGGTCGGGTCCCACGTGGCCGCCGTCGAGGGAGCGGGACTGTCCGCCACCGCCGTCGACGTGGTGCCCTTCGCCCTCGTACGCGCCTTGACTCCTCCCGGTGGCACCTTCGCCGAACGGACCGCGGAGGCGGTGGTGTCCATCGGCGGGGGGGTCACCAACGTCGTCGTCCACGAGCAGGGTGTTCCCCGCTTCGTCCGCATCCTCCTCGTAGGCGGTAACGACATCACCGAAGCCGTCGCCCGCGAGCTGGACGTAAGCGCCGACGAGGCCGAGGACCTCAAGCGCCGTGCCGATCCGTCCTCCGTCGACACCCGGGTCAATCGCGCCGGCCAGGTGGTGGGTGACCGCCTGGCGCCGCTGGTGGAGGAGATCCGGGGCTCGCTCGACTACTACCGCTCCCAGCCCGACTCGCTGCCCATCAGCCGGGTGCTCATGACCGGTGGCGCCAGCCTCACTCCGGGCCTCATGGAACGCCTCGAGGCCCAGGTCGACGGCCGGGTGGAGCTCGCCCGCCCGCTGGCTGGTGTGCGCGTCGGACAGGTCCGGCTCAGCGAGGCCGAGCTCGTGCAGTACGAACCCTTGCTCACCGTACCCATCGGCCTGGCACTGGCCGGCGAGGTGCAAAAGGGAACCCGACGCATCTCCCTCCTGCCCCGCGAGGTGTCGATCGTGCGCACCCAGCGCCGGCAGGCCTTCGGGGTGGCGGCTGGTGTCTTCGCTCTGTTCGTCGTGCTCATGCTGCTCTGGGCAGGGCGATCGGCTCAGGTCTCCGACGAGCGAGAAAAAGCTCAGAGCGCCGAGCAGCAGGTGGCACAGCTGCGCCAAGAACGAGCGAGGCTCGGTGACACCACCGGCATCGAGGCCGACCTGGCCCAGCGTCAAGCCCAGGTCCGAGCGGTTCTGGCCGACGACGTGGCCTGGACACGACTGTTCAGCGAGCTCGCCACCGTCATCCCGAGCGACGTGTGGCTCACGTCGTTCAACGGTCAGAAGGGACCGCCGGGGAGCATCAACGTCCAGGCCAACGGGTTCGACCAGACGTCCACCGCCAGATGGCTCCAGCGGGTGGGCGACCTCAGATCGCTGAGCGGTCTATGGGTGCCCAGCTCGGCCAAGTCGGGTGAGGGAGCGGCGGCCACGGTCAGCTTCACGTCCCAGGCCAATCTCACGCCCCAAGCGGTCTCCGACCGGGCCCAGCGCTTCGCCGAAGGGACGCCGTGAACCGCCGGGCTCTGCTCATCGGCGCAGCTGCTGCGGTGGGCGTCGTCGTCCTGTGGTACTTCGTCTTCTGGTCGCCCCGAAGCAAGGCGCTGGACCAGGCCCGGGAGCGCCGCCAGATGGCCCAGCAGCAGGAGACCCAGCTCCGGACCGAGATCGCCCGCTTGCGAGGCGCCCAGAGCCAGGAGCCGGCCAAGCGGGCGCGGCTGGAGGCGCTGCGCACG
>JADDQT010000285.1 GCA_016781225.1 Actinomycetota bacterium | reverse complement strand
CGCCCAGCTGCTCGACCATTGGGGCCAGCACCCGGGCGCCGTACTCACCGGTGAGGACGGCCACGGGCGCCGAAGCCGACGGGCGAAGCGTGACCGTGCCCGCTGCCCGGGGCGCCCGGTACCCCTCGGCGGGCGCCCCGTCCACCCAGGCGAAGAACCCGGAGCGCACAGCTGGTGACTCCTCGCTACGCCCGAGCAGCGCGGCCTCGAAGGCGCGGGCCATGCCGATGCCGTCCTCGTGCATGGGGAATCCCTCGTAGTCCTCGGCCGGAGGGAAGGGCCGGCCGGCGAGGAGGTAGTACTCGTCGGCGGCGAAGACCAAGCGCCGTCCGAGCGCGGCGCCGAAGACCGACTGCCACTCCTCCACGCACTCCACCACAGCGGCCGCCTCGTCCGCGCTGTGGGCTCGCATGGCCCCCTCGGTGGAGTAGCGGCTGACACCGAGGGGCACGACAGCCACCGTGGCCAGCTCGGGGTACTCGTCCAGCACCCCGGCCATGGTGTCGTGCAGCACCACGCCGTCGTTGACGCCCGGGCAGACCACCACCTGGCCGTGGACCTCCACCCCGTGATCGAGCAGGGCCCTCAGCCACCGCAGGCTGGTGGCACCCCGCCGGTTGCGCAGCATCCTTGATCGGACCTCGGGGTCCGTGGCGTGGATGCTCACGTACAGAGGGCTCAGGTGCTCGCTCACCACGCGCTCCAGGTCGAGCTCGGTGAAGCGGGTGAGGGTGGTGAAGTTCCCGTAGAGGAAGGAGAGGCGGTAGTCGTCGTCCTTGAGGGACAGGGACTTCCTCATCCCCGGTGGGAGTTGGTAGATGAAGCAGAACTCGCAGTGGTTGTCGCAGGTGCGGACCTGGTCGAACAGCGCCGACTCCACCTCGACACCGAGCGGCTCTCCCGCGTCCTTGGCGACCTCCACGTTGAGCTGCAGACCGCCGCGGCTCACCTCGACCTCGAGGTCGGCCTCGTCGGCGAGCAGGCGGAACTGAATTACGTCTCGGGGAACCTGGCCGGCCAGGGCGACGATCTCGTCACCCGGTTGGAGCCCGGCCCTGGCAGCCGGTGACCCGTCGGCCACGGCCACCACGCGGGCGGACGTCGACACGAGGCCAGGTTAGGCGCCGGCATGGTTAGCCTTGTGGGGTGCCCGTCGACCGCGTTCTGCTCGCTTCGCCGCGAGGCTTCTGCGCCGGCGTGGAGATGGCCATAAAGGCCCTGGCCTGGATGGTCCGGGTCTTCGAGCCGCCGGTGTACTGCTACCACCAGATCGTGCACAACGAGGTGGTGGTCAACCGCTTCCGCCAGCTCGGGGTGGTCTTCGTGGACGACGTGTCCGAGGTCCCCGAAGGTGCGCCCCTCATGCTCAGCGCGCACGGCTCGGCCCCTGAGGTGGTGGCAGAGGCCAGGGCCAACGGCGGTGTGGTGGTCGACGCCGTGTGCCCCCTGGTGACCAAGGTGCACCACGAGGTCAAGGTGCGCGCCGGCAAGGGCTACAACGTGGTGTACGTGGGCCACGAGGGCCACGACGAGGCCGTGGGCACCATGGCCGTGGCGCCCGACTCCGTGCGCCTGGTGGAGACCGAGGCGGACGTGGGCGCCCTGAACCTGGACGCCGACGCCCCAGTGGCGTTCCTGGCCCAGACCACCCTCAGCATGGACGAGTGGGCGGGAGTGCGCGACGCCGCCCAGGAGCGCTTCCCCTCCATGTGGATGCCCACGCGAAGCGACCTGTGCTTCGCCACCACCAACCGCCAGTCGGCCCTCAAAGCCATTGCCCGGGAGGCCGAAGCCTTCGTGGTGATCGGCTCGGCCAACTCCTCGAACACCGTCGCCTTGGAGAAGACGGCCCGCTCCGCGGGCTGTGCCCGAGTGGTTCGGGTCAACGGCGCCGACGAGGTGCCGGAAAACCTGAGCGGCACGGTGGGCGTCACGGCGGGGGCGTCGGCCCCCGAGGAACTGGTGTGGGCCGTGGTGAACCGCCTGGCGCCGGTGAACGGCGCCGAGGTCGTCACCATCACCAACGAGGAGGAGTACTTCCCTCCCCCCCGCGAGCTTCGCGACCTGGTGCGGGGCGCAGTGGCCGCCGTGCGGTTCTCGCTGATGGCGCCAACCGAGGACGAGGGCGTCCTCACCGACGACCGCGTCGTCGCCGCCAGTGACGTGCTCGACACCCTCGCCGGCTGAGCCGGTAGCTCAGGCTCCGGCTTTGGCCTGCGCCTCGTCGAACAGCCGCTGTAGCTCCTGACGGAGCCTTTCGCTCAGCTGGCGCACCGCCTTGCGTGAGGCACGTCCCGACGAACCGACGGTGCCGGGATGGATCGGCTCGCCGATGAGCATGTGCACCTTGACCGGGCGGAGCATCTTCGAGCCCTTGGGCATGGCGCGCTCGGAGCCCCCGATACCCACGGGGAGGATCGGTACGCCGGCGCGGGTGGCCAGGTAGGCAGCCCCTTCGAAGAGGGGTTGCACCAGCGGCCCGCTCTGGCGGCTGCCCTCAGGAAAGAGCACCAGCGGCTCGCCGCCCTCCAACACGTCGAGGCAGCGACGGAGGGCCTCCCGGTCGGCTTGGCCGCGGCGCACGGGAAAGCCGCCCAGCGCGTTCAGGACCCAGGCGGGGAGCCGGTACTTCCACACCGCCTCCTTACCCATGAAGCGCATGCGCCGCTTGGTGACGGCACACACCACCGGCGTGTCGATGTTCGAGCGGTGCACGGGCGCGAGCACGAAGGGGCCATCGGGCACGTGCTCGGTACCCTCCGTCGTCTGGCGCCAGTACAGGCGGCAGAACCCAACGAGGACGTTGCGCACGAACCGGTAGAAGAGCAGCTGGCCCTTGGGGAACCCCGCGGGCGTGCCCGCCGGCCCGACTGTCTCCGGCGATGCCTCGGTCACGAGCTCAGGTTGCGAAGGACCTCTTCCACCACCTGGTCGACGGTGAGGTCGCTGGTGTCGAGCACCACGGCGTCGTCGGCGGCCTTGAGCGGCGACGAGGCGCGCGTGGAGTCCAGCTGGTCGCGCCGGGCCATGTCGGCGGCCAC
>JADDQT010000284.1:2867-2984 GCA_016781225.1 Actinomycetota bacterium | reverse complement strand
GTAGCGCTCAGCCAGCGGCTTGTCGAGGTTGAGCAGCCGGGCCCGCTCCGCGAGCACCTCCGGCGGCACCGGCGGGTTGCGCTCCCTCAGCGGCCCCAGCGGGTCGCCGGACAGGGC
>JADDQT010000284.1:867-2793 GCA_016781225.1 Actinomycetota bacterium | reverse complement strand
CGAGCATGAAGCCCTCCGGGGCGGGGCGGCAGGCGCCGGGTGCTCACTTGGCGGTCGTCTTCAGCCCCCACGCGAAGGCGTTGTAGAACGGGCCGTGGTTGGTCGGGTTGTCGCGGACGTTGCCGTACTTGTCGTAGTAGGCGATGAACGTCGGCTTCTGGTACAGCGGGATCGTGTAGGCGTCGGCACTGACCTGCTTGTCGACCTGGTTCATCAGGTCGTAGGCCTTGCCTAGGTCCAGCTCGCTGCTGGCCTGGTTGAGCCACTGGTCGACCTGCGGGTTGGAGTACTTGCCGTAGTTGCTGCCGCCAGTCGTCCGGTAGATGTCGACGGAACCCGAGATCGGGAACGGCGAGCCCACCCAGGCGAAGTCCGCGATGTCGTAGTCGCCCTTCGGCAGCCGCTCACCGAAGTACACGTCCGCCGGCGAGTTGTCAATCTTGATGTTGATGCCGAACTGCTTCATCTGGGTCTGGAAGATCTGCTCCTGGTTCTCCCGCAGCTTGTTGCCGGCCGTCGTCGTGATTCGCAGCGTCACCGACTTGCCGTTCTTCGCCCAGAGGCCCTGGGCATCCTTGGTGTAGCCGGCCTGCTCCATGAGCTGGTTCGCCTTGGCCATGTCGCCGTTGCCGTAGCCGGCGGAGGCGAAGTTGTCCTGGTAGCCCTTCTGGCTGGGCATGAAGATCCGGTTGTCCAGCGGCTTGGTGTTGCTGCTGAACTGCCCGACCGTGCCCGCGATGATCTGCTGCCGGTTGATCGCGGTGGCGATCGCCTGCCGGACATTCTTGTCGGCCAGGATGCTGTTCTTCAGGTTGAAGTCAAGGTGCTCGAAGATCGGTCCGGCTCCGATCGAGCTCGACACGCCCGGGGTGTTCTTCACCTGCTGGACGAGGTCGAGCTGCGGCTGGGGGTAGATCAGCTGAACCTCGTTGTTCTTCAGCGCCGCCGGCTGCTGCGAGGAGTCCTCGATGAACCGGAAGATGATCCGGTTCAGGAAGGGGCCCTCCTTGCCGTACCACTTGAGGTTCGGCGTCAGGATGAGGCTCTGGTTCTTCTTGTAGCTGGTGATCTGGTAGGCGCCGCCGGAGATCTGCGGCACCCTGTTGGTCAGACCGTTGTTCCAAGCCTCGACCGGGTCGGGGCTCAGCGTCTTCATGTAGTGCGCCGGCAGCAGCCCGTTGAAGAGCGACTGCCACTCCGGGAACGGCTTGGCAAAAGTCACGGTGACGGTCTTGCCGTTGTCCGAGCCGACCACGTTCGCGATCTGGTCGTAGCCAAGCGTGCTGGACACGTCGTACTTCTTGTTCTTGCCGCTCTGCGAGGTCCAGAAGTAGATGAAGTCATCCGCGCTGATCTGCTGGCCGTCGGACCAGACGGCCTCGGGGCGGATCTTGTAGACGATCGTCTGCGGGCTCGCGTTGGTCTGCGTCGCGCTGACCAGCATCGCGTCGTTGAGGTGGGCCGACAGGTCCGGCCAGTAAAGCCAGGACGACGGGAAGACGTTCTGGACGATCTGCCCCGTCGCGAAGAGGTTGCCGTTCGAGGTGTTGGTGTTGAACCCGGCCGGCGGCTGGTCGGCAGCGTAGGTGAGCTCGCCGCCCTTCTGGACCTTGGCCGCGTTGGCGTTGTTGAGGTCCTGCACGCTCGCACCCCCGCCCGGGGCGGTTGTCTTGCCTCCGCCGCCAGCACACGCCGTCGCCAGCACGGCGATGACGGCCAGCATGGACAGGTGCCCGGGCTTGCGAAGGGTGGAGAGCATCGTGCTCCTCGTTCGGCGTAGGTGGGCGACGTTCCGATCGGCAGCCGAGCTGGCCGCCACTCCCTCGGAACGCTAGCCTCCCTCCGCGCCCACGCCAAGGGTGTCGGACCGAGCCGTTATGAAATCGCGTCCTAGCGGTTTCACACTTCTCGTCCGACCCGGCCCTT
>JADDQT010000284.1:0-633 GCA_016781225.1 Actinomycetota bacterium | reverse complement strand
GTTGGTCCAGGTGCCTTCCGTGTACTCCGGAATGTGCGCGCCGACCAGCCAGGCCTCGCCGTCCTTGAGCGTCGCGAAGGCGTCGATCAGCGAGGCGCGGCCCGCGCGCAGGGACTTCACCTCGGTCCCGGTGAGCACCAGGCCAGCCTCGTACACGTCCTCGATCGAGTAGTCGTGCCGGGCCTTCCTGTTCTGCGCGATCAGCTTGCGGCCGCTCTCCCGGACCACGAAGACCTCAGCCCCGGCCGCCGGCGGACGCGTCCGCGAGCAGGCCGTCGAGCACCTCCACCGCTCGGCGTTCGGCCACCTTCGGGTCGGCGCCGTGGCGCACCTCGATGTCGGGCTCGATGCCGACGCCCTCCAGCGAGCGGCCGCGGGGGGTCAGGTAGCGCCCGACGGTCAGCTCCAGGGCGGAGCCGTCCGGCAGCCGGGTCGGCTCCTGGACCGAGCCTTTGCCGAACGTCGGGGAGCCGACGACGACTGCACGCTGCCGGTCCTGCAGCGCGGCGGCGACCACCTCCGCCGCACTCGCCGTACCACCGTCGACCAGCACGACCAGCGGCGTCGCGGTGTCGCCACGACCTAGGGCGTCCAGCCGGTGGGGCGGTGCCGAGCGGCGCTGGTAGGAGACGA
>JADDQT010000283.1 GCA_016781225.1 Actinomycetota bacterium | reverse complement strand
TCGCTACGACCAACGGCCCCTCGACCACACGCCGCGCCACACCGAAGATCTCCCGGCCACGCCGGTCCGGGACCGCAACATCCCGGCCACGGCGTGGGTGGAGGCTCCGGCGTCGCTGCTCCGGCTGGGCGACGACATAGGCCAAGCCCACGACATCACCTACAAGCGGCGCATCGGCCCCTGGCTGCTTTGGCGCGCCGGCCCCGCCACCGGCGCCGACGCGCGCTACCTGGCGGTCCGAGCGGACGACCCCGATGGCGGCTACACCTTCCGCCTATTCGCCGACGGCAACGGTCACGGCGTAGGCCCCGATGGTGAGGATCACGCCCGCTTCCGAGCCTGGAAGCAGTCCCTGCAGGCAGGCTGAGGTGGCAGCGAAAAGCTTCAGGGCGTCCTTGGCCAGGTCAGCCGAGGTCGGTGTGTCGGCCAATGGGATGTCGCCTTTGGCCCGCCCCCCCATTGTCGTACGAGGAAACCGTTGAAGCCCGGTTGATGAGGTGCGCCCCCGGGTCACCCAACCGTCAGGGCGGTATGCCGGGCGAGGACGTCGAAGTCGGCGTCGGCGTGGAGCAGGGGAATCCGAGCACCGACGGCGACGGCAGCGATCAAGCAATCCAACATCCTCCGCGGGGTCTCTCCCGCTCGCCGGCACAGACGGTAGAAGGCTGCACCTTCGTCGTAGTGGGCCGGGCTGGTGGGCACCACTTGAGCCGTGGCCAACAGCCGACGGAGACGGCCGAGATGTGCCTCGTCCCTGGCGCCAGCCAGGACCTCCATACGGATGGGATCGCATACGGCGATCTCCCCGCCGAGGAGCGCCTCCACCCGGGCGCAGGCCGTGGAGCCCGTGCCCCGCAGGAACTCCACCCACGCAGACGTGTCGATCAGGATCACGTCGCCGGACGCGAGCGGCGGAGCTGCTCGATATCACCCTCCCACCCTTCGCCACGCATCGCCCGGGCCTCCTCAACCGAGAAGGGCTCGGCTGCCACTTGGCGAAGTGCGAAGTTCACGGCATCCCTCTTGGTGGCGAAGCAGTAGCGCACCATCACCATGGCGCAGGCGTCATCGTCGAGATCGATGTTGGTGCGTGACATACACCTACGATACACACAAGGGCTGGCTCAGACCGCCATGCCGTAGAGCGCCACCGCTAGGCCGGCGGCGACGAGCAGCACGGCGGCGGCGTAGCGCGCCGCCCATTCCCATGCCCGGGAACGGGTGCCGTCGGCCGCCACCACCTCGCGAAGCTCCACCACCGGGCCGGGCATCCGGCGGTACCAGCCCTTGGCCGTGACCTCCTGGCCCATGTAGCGCTCCGCCCGGAACAGGGCGAAGATGGCCGCCACGAAGGGGAGAGGCTGGCGGTACAGCAGCGGGACGAAGCCGGACGAGTCCTGCACGACCAGGTCGGGCGAGAGGACGTAACCGGGGAAGCCGCGGCCGATGATCTGGCCCTTGACTTCCACCCCGATGCCGGCCACCGGGCTGGCATCGAGGCGACCCAGGAGCTCGGTGACCTCACCGACGGGAGTGAACACGCCGGGATACCGGACGTGCTGCTTGACGAACAGGAGAACCCCGGCGGCCATGAGGGCCACGCCGACGGAGGCCACCGAGCCGGTGAAGGCCCCGAAGGCCACCAGGGGGACGAGTACGACCCAGGGTGCGACGGCAATGGCCAGCTCCTTGGCGAAGCCGGCCCGGGCCGCCCAGCGGTCGATTTCGGAGATGGTGGCCAACGAACGCAGCATGCTCCAGCGCTTGGGGGCGCCCGGCAGCCCGCTCTGCTCGAGGGCCTCGATGCGGTGGACGACCAAGGGGTGGGTGGACATCAGCTCGAGGGTGCGACCCCAGGGGTTCACCGACTCCCATCGCATCGCCCCGAGGACCCGCTCGGGCTCCACTCCGGCTGCCAGGGCGGTGGACATGGCTTCGGCGGTCTTGGGCTCGAAGATGCCCATGGCCCGCATGGACTGGGCTCGGCGCTGGCGAGCCTGGAGCTTGCTCGCCTCCTTCTTGCCCTCCTTGCTCTGGGCCACCAGCGCCGCCACCTGCTCCCGCTGCTGGGTCGAGGCCTGGCCCATGCCGTAGGCCACCTTCACGAGGGCCGACGCCAGGGCGTCGCCGTCGCCGGTGCACTGGCACGACCAGTGGTCGGCGGCGTACTCCCGGGCCCGGCTCAGGGACAGGAGCACGAACTGGGACACGAGGTAGGACAGATAGGCCCCGACCGCCACGGCCCGGGCCTCGTTCCGGCCGCTCTGACGGGTGACGACGTACATCAGGTAGAGCACCATCGGGATGACGGCTGCAACGGTCATCACCGCGAAGTCCCAGTTCTTGACGTGGCCCACCTCGTGGGTGACGACGGCGTCGAGCTCCCGCTCGTCGAGGCGCTCCAACAGGCCGCGAGTCACCCACAGTCGTGCGTCCCGAGGCGCGCGGCCGAAGGTGAAGGCGTTGGGAGTCCCGTCGTCCACCAAACCCAGCTTCACCAGGGGGATGCCCGCCTCGGCGCAGCGCCTGGCCACCATCTCGCCCACGGGGTGGTCGGTGAGGTAACGCCCACCCTGGTGACCGATCACGGTGGCCGGCACCAGCCACTGGATGAGCCAGGGGTTCAACGCGTACTGCACGAGCACGACGGCGACGGCGAACGCCATCGGGAACCACAGTGGTGCCCCCACGAAGACGGTGAAGGCGAACCCGACGAGCAGGAGCAACCCGAGCAGACCACCCAGAGAGGGAAGCGACTTCCGAATCACGAAACTCATCCCAACAAACCTCCAAGCAGAGGGCCGGCGCCCGATCTCGAGCCGCTGCCGACAAGGGTACGCCTCCTCGCCGAGCCGGCCGGCGCAGCCAGGCCGGGGCGCCGAGTCCGAGGCGTTGGGGTAGGGCGGGGTTGGCCAACGCCTGGGAGCTCGGCGCCCCGGCCACCGCGCCGCGGGAGCTCAG
>JADDQT010000059.1 GCA_016781225.1 Actinomycetota bacterium | reverse complement strand
GCGGCCGGCGGCTGGCCGATGCCCTCGACGAGCTTCCGGCCCGGGCGGGTGAGAGCGTCCGCCCCCTGGTTGCCGCCCTGGCGGGATGCGAGCGCTACGGCGCCCCGCTGGCGGCCTCACTCGATCGCATCGCCGACCATGTCCGCCGCCAGCGTCAGCGCCAGGCCGAGGAAGCCGCCCGCAAGGTGCCGGTGATGCTGCTCTTCCCCTTGGTGCTCTGCATCCTGCCCGCCTTCGCACTGCTCACCGTGGCTCCGCTGATCGCCGGCGCCCTGCACGAGCTGCGCCTGTGACCAACCTCCCGAACCAAACGGAGAACTTCATGCTCACGATCATTGTCTGGGCTCAGTCCCTGGCCGCATGGCTCGTCTTTGCCGTCCGCGACCGCCGCGCCGACCAGCGAGGCCAGGCCTCGGCCGAGTACGCGCTGGTCCTGCTCGGGGTGGCGGCCATCGCCCTCCTCGTCACCGCTTGGGCCGCCCGCACCAACCGCGTCGGGCGCCTCTTGGATGCGGTGATGGACCAGCTCATGAACCGGGTCGGGTGAGGGAGGGGCCAGGCGACGAGGGGCAGGCCGCCGTCGAGCTGGCGCTCGTGTTGCCCCTGCTCGCTCTTCTCCTCCTCGGCATGGTGCAGGTGGGCCTCGTGGTCCGCGACCAGGTGCTCGTCACCCACGCCGCCCGCGAGGCGGCCCGAGAAGCAGCTGTCGATCCTTCGCCCGACGCAGCGCGGCGAGCGGCGTTGGCCGGCGCGCCCCTGGCAACGGATCGCCTCCAGCTCCGGGTGGCGAACGATCCACGTCTGGGTGAGCGGGTGAGCGCGGAGCTTCAGTACCGGTCGCCCACCGCTGTCCCACTGGTGGGCGCTCTCCTCCCCGACGTCCAGCTCAACGCAACCGCTTCCATGCGGACAGAAGCGCCGTCAAGTACTGTTTCGCCGTCCCGCTGACGAGAGGTGAAAATCATGGCTAGGCACCGGCTGATGGTTGTTGGGTTAGGTGTGGCCGCTTTGTTGAGCGCTGCTGCTTTGCCGTCGGCCTCGGCGCAGGCTCCCGGCCGAGAAGTCTTCCAGGGAGAGGCCCGGGGGGTCGCCCTCGACATCGGACTGCTCGGCCAACGGGCAACGGTCGGCCTCGGTTCGGCCAGGATCACTTCCGAACCCACGGCCGTCGGTGAGGGCACTGGCGTGGGCGCCATCGCGTCCACGGTCTCACGATCGGTCGGGAACCAAGACAGTCCAAGAACGTGTGCTGTCGACCTCGGAGCATTGGCCGTGACCACCACTGAGTCGTGCATCGCACGTGGCGACTCGATGGCCAGCATCGCCGGGGGCAACCCGACAGCCGAGGGCACGGCCACCGTGGCCGCCGCCGGAGTGGACATCAGCGACCTTTTGGCACAGGTCACCCCTGTGGTAACGCAGCTCGTAGGGACGGTCTGCACAGCCGTTCCAACAACGCTTCCCGCTCTGCCGACAGTCGGCCCGATCACGGTGCCGGCGGTCACTCCGGAAAACTGCGCTCTCATTCTTAACGGCTTGCTGTCAGGTCTGGGTCAGCCCGTCAGCCTCACCGTTGGTGACTCGAGTGGGAAGGTCGTCACCGATGCCAACCGCGTGACCGCTACGGGAACGGCCGCCGGCGCCACCGTCAACCTTCTGAACATTCCGCCTCCGGCAGCCGGGGTAACCGGCCAGGTCTGCAGCGGCCCCATCGCCAAGGTCACTGTCGGGGACTCCCGGGCGACAGCGGTCTACAACCGCGGGTCTACTGAATCCACGTCTTCGGTGGATCCCGCCTTGGTCACAGTGGACCTTTGCCTGATCACCACCAACCCCGATCCCATCCGGTTGGCGGTAGGACAGTCATTCACCGTCCCGGGCACCGACATCACCGTCACGGCCGCATCGGGGCGCACGTTCCGGGGCTCGGCGGGTGCCGAGGCCAACGCCGCGTCGGTCACGGGTCTAGGCGGGCAGTTGGCGCTCCGCATCGCCGGCGCCTTCGCCATCGTCGACGGCGGCAGGCCGGCGGCGCCGCCGGCCGAGGTGAGCCCCGTCGGTGACCTGCCGCGGACCGGCAGCGACATGCCCCCGTGGACGCCGGTGGCCGGCTTCGGCATTCTGGCTGTCGCTGCCCTGTCCGGGAGAATGCTCCTCAGGGCCCGCCGAAGCTGACAATGGACGTCCTGGTCGGCTACCTTCGGGCCCACAAGTGGGCCCGGAGGGGTCTGTCCGTCTCCTCGGTGACCATGGTGTTGGTGGCGGTTGGCCTGATCGGCTACCCCGTCCTCACCAACGTGTACGGGGACCGGCTCCAAGACCGTCTCGGTAAGCAGTTGTCCAGCAAGGACCTGGCCGATCGATACCGCCAGCGCAGTCTCGGGGACGGCGACCCGCTCACCGACATCAGGATTCCCAAGCTGGGGGTGTCCACCACCGTGGTGGAAGGCACCTCGGCCGGCGCATTGAGGGCCGGGGCGGGGCACTACCCGAAGTCGCCGCTGCCATGTGAGAGCGGGAACGTGGCCATCGCCGGTCACCGCACCACGTACGGCAAGCCCTTTGCCGACGTTGACCGCCTTGCCGTGGGGGACACCATCGACCTCAAGACGCCGGTGGGCTCGTGCACCTACCAGGTGAGCAAGCCCCACTTCGTCACCCAGCCCGACGACTGGTCCGTGGTCGCCAACAATCCGGCCAACCGGACGCTGACGCTCACGACGTGTCACCCTAAGGGCTCAGCGCGCCAGCGGCTGGTGGTGCAGGCCACCCTGGTCGACTGGCGGGGGCCGACAGCGTGAGAGCTTGCCGGCTGGCCTTCGTCGCCCTGGCGGCCTCCGCCCTAGCCTTGGCGCCGGTCCCGGTGACGCTGGCTGATCATTCACCGCCGGCAGCCCAGGAAGCACTGGTCGTGTACCAGCCATCCGGTCGGGACCCTCTGACGACGAGCAATCCCACCATCACCGCTTTCGTCTCGCTGCCTCCGGTCCTGGTGCCCAACCAGAACCTGTACCTTGACATCGATGGACCGGCGCCGGCGAAGAAGACCATCCTTGCCAAGGCTGGGTGCCAAGAGATCGTCCTGCCGCCTCTGACCAAGAACGGGGAGTACCAGGTTCGCATCACCACCGAGCCACCCGTAACTGAAGCCGGTGGCAATTGCCAAGGTGGGGTTGCCGGGACTCGTAAGTTCGTGGTGGCCGTCCCAGACAAGGCGCCTGCCGCATCACCAGCCTCGCCGACCGCCGCTGCCGGCGCGCCCAAAGGCCCAGGGGGAGCTGGGCGTGGCCGAGCGGCAGGAGCCGGCGGCGGAAGTATCGCTGGTATCGACGTCGCTCGCTTCGAAGCTGAATTCGACAAACTGAAGGCCAAAGCCGCGCCTGCGCCAGCGGCCGACGAGGGTTTCCAGAACGAGCTTCGTTACACCGAGGCGGGCGAGCGCGACGAGGAGCTCGGTACCGACGAAGAGCGCGGCGTCGCCGGGCGCGCCACTCTTCCCTTTGTGGCGGGCGCCCTGCTCGCCCTGGTCACCTTCTTCTTTCTACGGTGTCTCCGGGCCGAGGTGAACCGCCAGCCGCTTCCCGGCTGACGGGGTACCTGTCACCATCGCGGTGAGCGGGTACCGTTTGGGCCAAGCTTCCAGCTGAACGCCCAAGAGAGGATCACCCATGGAGCTTGGTCTCGACGTCATCGCGAGCGACGAAGCGACCGTCCTTGCCGTCCGCGGAGAGGTCGACGTCTACACCGCGCCCAAGCTGCGGGAGAAGCTCGTGGAGCTGGTGGCCCAAGGCAGGCACACGATCGTGGTGGACCTCGAAGGCGTGGACTTCCTCGATTCCACCGGCCTGGGAGTCCTGGTCGGTGGCCTCAAGCGGGCCAGGAGCCACGACGGTGACCTGGTCCTGGTGTGCACGCACCAGCGCATAATCAAGGTCTTCGAGATCACCGGGCTGACCAAGGTGTTCACCATCCACGACTCGCGCGAAGCCGCATTGGGCACGCCCCAACCGTCATGACCGTGGCCGACCTGGCGTCCTCGGTGGTCGAGCTGGAGATCCCCGCTCGTGGCGAGTATGTGGGCCTGGCCCGGCTGGTGGTGTCCTCGCTCGCTTCGAGCCGGCGGACACTGGCCGACGACCGCGTCGACGACCTGAAGCTTGCCCTGTCCGAGGCCTGTACCAACGCCATCGAGGCTCATGCCGAGGTCGGCACCGAGGAGGTGGTGGTCGTGCGCTTGGTCGAGGGCGACGACCGCCTCGAGGTGGAGGTCGAGGACCGAGGTCCCGGATTCGACCCCTCCACACTGCCCGAGCACCCGCCAGTCACCGACCCCGAGCGGCTGAACTTCGAGCGAGGTCTTGGGATCCCGCTCATCCGGTCTCTGGTGGACGAGGTGTCTTTCGCAAGGGTGGAGCAGGGGATGGCGGTGCGCATGGTGATGTTCTGTGGCCCGGTCACCGATCTCGACGACGAAGAAGAGCTGGCATGGAGCTGATCCGGTGGGGCTGAACAAGGCCTTCAAGCGCCTGCGGGCTCCGACGAGGGAGCTCGACCGTGACCGTCTTCGCGACTTCTGCGCCAACTGCCCCGGAGCGGAGCCCATCGCCGAGGTCAAGCCTCGAGAGGAGACCATCGTCGCCGGTGAGATCACTTGTGTGGCAACCGTTCCTCGCCCCGACGGCTCCCCCTGGCTCGAGGTCACGGTGAACGACGGGACCGGTTCGCTGCGGGTGATGTGGACGGGGCGCCGCAAGATCGCCGGCATCAAGCCGGGACAGAGGATCATGGTGAGCGGGCGCTGCACGCCAAAGGGTTCCAATGGCCGCCTCCTGGTCTACAACCCCAAGTACGAGCTGCTGGCTTAGTCCGGCTCGCCGGAGCCGCTGCTCCGAGGGGCGAATCAGGCGACGAAGATTCCCTTGATGGCGTCCTCGCCCGTACCCGTGACGAGGCAGAGAACCTCGTCACCGGCTTGGACGACGGTGTCCCCGCGGGGGACGATCACGTGGTCACTTCGCACTACGGCCACCACTGTGGCGTCCCTCGGGATGGCCAGTTCGCTGACGGCCTTGCCGGCCGCCGGGCTGTTCTCGGCGAGGGTGACCTCCACCAGCCCGGCGTTGCCGTGCTCGAACCTGAGCAGTCGCACGATGGTTCCCACCGAGACGGCTTCCTCCACCAGGGCGGTGAGCAGGTGCGGGGTGGAGACCGAAACGTCCACACCCCAGTTCTCGTCGAACAGCCAGTCGTTCTTCGGGTGGTTCACCCGTGCCACCACGCGAGGAACGGCGAACTCCTGCTTGGCCAGTAGGGAGACCACCAGGTTGTCCTCGTCGTCTCCGGTCGCGGCCACCACCACGTCGGCGTCGGCCACGCCCGCGTCCTGGAGGTTGGTGACCTCGCAGGCGTCGCCCACGTACCAGTCGACGTCCAGGGAAGCCGAGAGCCGGTCCACCAGGGCGGCGTCCTGCTCGATGACCAGGACGTCGTGGCCGGCCTCCTTGAGGTCGGCGGCGATGTAGGTGCCCACGTTGCCGCCTCCGGCGATGGCCACCTTCACGAGTCGTCACCCTGGACCAGTCGGCCCTCGAGCGCCTCGAGGTGCTCCTTCGCCACCACGACGTGGAGTATGTCGCCCTCCTGTCCGATGAGGTCCGGGCCGGCCATGCGAGCCTCGCCCGAGCGGGTGACCGCGGTCACCCGGAACTTGCCCGGCTCTCCCAGGTACGCCAGCTTCTTGCCCGCCCAGATCGCCGGTAGCGCCTTCTCCACCAGACTGAGCCGACCGGAGACGTCGGTCCACTCGTGCACCGTCTCCTCGGGGAAGAGCCGGCGCAGCACCTGCTCCTTGCCCCACGACACCTGGGCCACGGTGGGGATGCCGAGACGCTCGTAGATCACGGCACGGCGGGGGTCCTGGATCCGGGCCACGACCCGGGCGACTTGGTAGGTCTCCCGGGCGATTCGAGCCGTGAGGATGTTGGAGTTGTCGCCTCCCGTCATGGCGGCGAGGGCGTCCGCGTCACGGATGCCTGCCTCCTCCAGGTGGTCCCGGTCGAAGCCGAACCCGTGGACCGTCTTCCCGCTCCACTCCTTCGGGAGATAGCGGGAGAAGGCCGTGGCCTGCTTGTCGATCACCGTCACCGAATGCCCGGCCAGCTCGAGGCTCATGGCCAGCTCGGCACCGATGCGTCCACAGCCCACGACGATGGCGTGCATGCCCATCATCCAATACCCGTGCCGCCACGCGCACAACTCGTTGCCGGGAGGCGTATCGTTCGCTCCGTGCTGGACTCCGTCAAGCGGCTGCTGGTGGGCAGGCCGCTGTCCTCCTCCGAGCAGGAGCATCAGCGCATCCCCAAGCTCATCGCGCTGCCCGTCTTCTCCTCCGACGCCATCTCCTCCACGGCCTACGCCACAGAGGAGATCCTGTTCGTCACTGCGGTTGGTGCCTCCAGCCTGACCCTGGGGCTCTCGGTGCTGGTGCCGATCGCCATCGGCGTAGCCATCCTGCTGGCGATCGTGGCCACCTCGTACCGGCAGACCATCTTCGCCTACCCGAACGGAGGGGGGGCTTATGTGGTCAGCCGCGACAACCTCGGTGAGTACCCGTCCCTCCTGGCCGGCGCCTCGCTGATGATCGACTACGTCCTCACCGTCGCCGTCTCGGTGTCGGCCGGCGTGGCCGCCATCATCTCCATCCCCGCCTTCCGCTCTCTGGAGAAACAGCGCGTTCTGATAGGCCTCGGCCTCATCTTGCTGCTGACCGTTGGGAACCTCCGGGGCGTGAGGGAGTCGGGGCGGATCTTCGCCGTGCCGACCTACATCTACATCGGTCTCCTCGGGGCGCTGCTGGCATACGGGCTGAGTCGTGAGTTCTTCGGCGACCTGGGAACGGTGCCGTTCGATCCCAAGGAGTTCCACGGTCCCGAGAACGGCGGGGAGCTGGGCCTGTTCCTCATCCTGAAGGGCTTCTCGTCGGGGGCCGTCGCCCTCACCGGCACCGAGGCCATCGCCAACGGCGTGCCGGCCTTCCGGAAGCCGCAGTCCAAGAACGCCGCCAACACCCTGGTCTGGATGGCGGTGATCCTCGGTGTCCTCTTCTTCGGCACGGCGGTGCTGGCTCATCACCTCCGTCCCTTCCCCACCCACAACGAGACGGTGATCTCCCAACTGGGCCGGGTGGTGTTCGGCGAGGGTCCGGTGTACCTGATCCTCCAGTTCGCCACCGCGGCCATACTGACCCTCGCCGCCAACACGGCCTATGCCGGGTTTCCCTGGCTGTCGTCGATCATCGCCAGAGACGGGTACCTCCCTCGCCAGTTCGCCAACCGGGGTGACCGGCTGGTGTTCTCCAACGGGATCGTCTTCCTCGCTGCCGCCGCCGCCGTCCTTCTGGTGGCGTTCGGCGGTGTGACGACCAAGCTGATCCCTCTCTACGCCGTGGGGGTGTTCACCTCCTTCACCCTGAGCCAGATGGGCATGGTTCGCCATCACCTGCGTCTCCGGGAGCCGGCATGGAAGCGGGGTACGGTGATCAACGCCGTCGGGGCAACGGCCACCTTCGTCGTACTTCTGATCATCGCCGTTACCAAGTTCAAGAGCGGGGCCTGGGTGCCGCTGGTGGTGGTACCGGTGATCATCGTCATCTTCGCCGGCATCAAGCGGCACTACGACCGTGTGGGTGAGGTGCTTTCCGTCACTCCCGAGGAGGTGCATGCCGAGCCCATCTCGCACACCGTCGTGGTGCTGGTTGGTCGGGTGCACAAGGGTGTGATCCGGGCCCTCAGCTATGCCCGCTCCCTGCGTCCGGACCACCTCGCTGCTGTCTATGTCTCCTTCGAGGACGACGACAGCGAGGACCTCCAGCGCCAATGGGAGGAGTTCCGTCTCGACGTCCCTCTGGAGGTCATCCACTCGCCCTACCGCGAGCTGGTGGACGCCGTGGAGGAGTACCTTGACGAGCTGGACCAGCGCTGGGCCAACGACACCATCACCGTTCTCATACCCGAGTTCGTGGTGGACCGCTGGTTCGCCAACGTGCTGCACAACCAGAGCGCGTTGGCCCTCAAGTGGGCGCTGCTGCGCCGGGACGGCACAGTCGTGACCTCGGTGCCCTATCACGTCCACGCAGACGACAAGGGCAACGGCGCGGAGAAGGACGAGGCCAAGGCCGAGTCGAAGAGTAACGGCGAAGCAGAGAGCAAGGCCGGCGCCAAGAGCAAGAGCGAAGGCGACGGTGCCGGCGACGACGGGTCGTAGGACGGGCGCGCGGGAGCAGTAGCATCGGCACCAGGTGAGCCGGGAAGCCTGGTCGGCGTGGTGTTCGTCGACCAAAGGATCCCATGCCCGACGCTTCCGACCGCCCTCCCCTGGCGGCGCCGCGCCGCATCCCGGCTGCCCTGCGCGAGTTCCTCCAGACCGAAACGGCTGGTGCCCTGGTCCTGTTGGCCGCTGCGCTCCTCGCCCTGGTCTGGGCCAACTCGCCGTGGAAGAGCGCCTACGAGTCGCTCTGGTCCACCAGGCTGTCCCTGGCGATCGGTGACGCTTCGGTCAGCGAGGATCTCCGGCACTGGGTCAACGAAGGTCTCATGGCGGTGTTCTTCTTCGTCGTCGGCCTGGAGATCAAGCGAGAGCTGGTCGCCGGTGAGCTACGAAGCTGGCGCACGGCGGCGCTGCCCGCCTTCGCCGCTCTGGGGGGCATGGTGGTGCCCGCAGCGCTGTACACCGCCGTCAACCTGGGTGAGCAGGGAGCCAGGGGATGGGGAGTCCCCATGGCGACGGACATCGCCTTCGCCCTCGGGGTGCTGGCCCTACTGGGCTCGCGAGTCAACCCCTCGCTTCGGCTGTTCCTCCTGACTCTGGCCATCGTGGACGACATCGGGGCCATCGTGATCATCGCTGCCTTCTACTCGGATGGCATCCGGTGGCTCCCGTTGGGCGCCGCCTCTCTGGCGCTGCTGGCCGTTGGGCTGCTCCCGAGGGCCCGCATCTACTGGTTGCCCGCCTACGCCTCTCTGGCGCTGGCCGCGTGGGTCCTGGTGTTCGCCGCCGGCGTGCACGCCACCATCGCCGGCGCCCTGCTCGGGCTCCTGGCCCCGGCCCGCCCCATGGCCGCGGCGCAGGTCGTGCGGCGCTGGTCCGAGGACCTGAGCGACGAGCCGTCAGGTTCCGACCGGGCCCGAATGGGCGAGCTGGCCTCCTCGCCCAAGTCGGTGACCGAGCGCCTTCAGCAGGCGCTCCATCCCCTGACCAGCTTCGTGATCGTCCCTCTGTTCGCGTTGGCCAACGCCGGAGTCACCTTCGAGCGGGACGCCCTGGCAGCACGCGGCGCCACCGCCGTGGCCGGAGGGGTGGTCCTCGGCCTGGTGGCGGGGAAGATCCTCGGCATCACCGGGTTCTCCTTCCTCGCCGTGCGCCTGAGGCTCGGCTCTCTGCCCTCGGAGGTGCGCTGGAGCGAGCTGGTGGGAGCGGCTGCCGTGGCCGGCATCGGTTTCACCGTGTCGCTCTTCATCGCCGACCTGGCCTTCTCGGATCCTCAGCTGAAGGCGGCCAAGACGGGGATCCTCGCCGCCTCGCTGCTGGCCTCGGTCGTCGGAGTGGGATGGCTGTGGGCCGTATCCCGCCCGCCCGACCGGTCATGAGCAGCCACAGGAAGCCCTTGTTTTTTGACAGTCCGAAATCTATCTTCGTGCAGGGCAAACATGCGCGTCATCCTCTCCAGATCCGAGCGCGAGACGCTGAAGGCGATCTACCGCCTGGGCGGCCTGGCCGGCGACACCGCCGGCGCCCACACCGGCGACCTGGCCAATGCCCTGGGCG
>JADDQT010000282.1 GCA_016781225.1 Actinomycetota bacterium | reverse complement strand
GGGGACGGCGATGGTGCCGTAACCGGGGAAGGCACCCAGCCAGACGGCGCGTTGCACCGCCCGCGCCACCAGCGTCGGGGGCAGGCCGGTCTTGAGGCTCTCACCAAGGTGCTGCGAAAGGACGTTCTCGCTGGCGCTGGCGGCCCAGAACTTGGTGGCGATGGGCCCGGGGTTGACGGTGCTGACGGCGACCCCGCGGCCCGCCATCTCCCGGCGCAGGCCCTCGCTGAAGCCCTGCACGGCGAACTTGGTGGACGAGTACATCGTGAACGGAGGAGCCGACACCCATGACACCACGGATGCCACGTTTACCACCCTTCCCCGTTTCCGGGAAAGCATGCCGGGGAGCACCCGCTGAGTGAGGTCGACGAGGGCCATGACGTTCACTTCGAACAGCAGTCGAACCCGCTCGGCCGGCATGTCCTCCACGAGCCCCGTCCATCCGAGCCCGGCGTTGTTGACCAGGATGTCCACGTCACCGGCGGCCTCGATCAGCGACGCTCGCTGTTCGGGCACCGTCAGGTCGGCCACGTGGCTGGTGATGTTCGGGTGCGTCCCGGCCAGCCTGTCCAGGTCTTCCTCGCTGCGGGCCACGGCCCGTACCCGGGCCCCCTTGCGGGCGAGCAGCAGAGCGGTCTCCCATCCGATTCCCGACGACGCTCCGGTGACCACGGCAACCGATCCTCGAACGCGCATGTCCCCACTACAGTCGCCCGTGACCCCGGCTCACAAACCAGGAGAAGCGATGACCGAGGCCCAGGGGCCGGCGCCGGAGGGGCGACGCGTCGTCGTCGAGGAAGCCCGACGGGTCACGCCGGAGCTGGTCGAAGCCCTCATCCGGCTGGTCCCCCAACTCTCCCGGTCCTCGCCGCCACCGGCGGAGCACGAGATGGCGGAGATGCTGGCCGCCGGTGGCACACGGCTGCTGGTGGCTCGCCTCGGCCTGAGCGAGCCCATCGTGGGCTCGCTCACCCTGGTGCTGTTCCGCATCCCCACGGGCCTGCGGGCGTGGATCGAGGACGTCGTGGTGGACGAGTCGGCTCGGGGCCGGGGAGTCGGAGAGGCCCTTTCCAGGCATGCCCTCCGTCTTGCCCGCGAGGAGGGGGCTCGTACCGTCGACCTCACGTCGCGCCCCTCCCGGGAGGCGGCCAACCGCCTCTACAAGCGACTGGGCTTCGAGCTCCGGGACACGAACGTCTACCGCTACACCCAGGCTCAGAGGTTGGAGCAGGAGTCGTGAGCCGTCAGGAGGGCTAACGTTTTCTCGTGGCAGACGAGACGATCACCATCACCGACAACCGCAGTGGCGAGCGGTTCGACATCCCCATCGTGGACGGCGGGATCGCCGCCTCGTCATGGCGCAAGGCACTGCCCGACGTGCTCTTCTTCGACCCCGGCTACCTGTCGACGGCGGCGTGCGAGAGCGCCATCACCTACCTCGACGGCGAGGAGGGGATCCTGCGCTACCGCGGGTACCCCATCGAGCAGCTGGCCGAGCGGTCCACCTACCTGGAGGTGGCCTACCTGCTGTTGAACGGGGAGCTGCCCACCCCGGCGCAGAACGAGTCCTGGCTCCACGACATCACGTATCACACCTTCATCCACGAGAACGTGCGCAAGCGCTTCCTCGAAGGTTTCCACTACGACGCCCACCCCATGGGCATGCTCGTCTCGGCCGTTGCCGCGCTGTCCACCTTCTACCTGGACGCCAAGGAGATCCACGACCCGGAGAGCCGCCAGAAGCAGATCGTGCGCCTCATCGCCAAGATGCCCACGCTGGCTGCCGCCGCTCACCGGTTCAGCGTGGGGATGCCCTTCGTGTACCCGGACAACTCCCTGTCCTTCCCGGCCAACTTCCTCTCCATGATGTGGAAGGTGGCCGAGCCCCGCTTCGACGCCCACCCGGCACTGGTGCGGGCTCTCGACGTGTTGTTCATCCTCCATGCCGACCACGAGCAGAACTGCTCCACCACTGCCATGCGGACGGTTGGTTCGGCCCACGCCGATCCCTATTCGGCGTGCGCCGCCGCGGCCGCCGCCCTCTACGGTCCTCGGCACGGAGGCGCCAACGAGGCGGTCATCCGCATGCTGCACGACATCGGCTCCCTCGAGAACGTCCCCGCCTTCATCGCCGGCGTGAAGCAGGGCCGGGGCCGTCTCCAGGGCTTCGGCCATCGGGTGTACAAGAGCTACGACCCCCGCGCCGCCATCGTCAAGAAGGTGGCCGGCGAGGTCTTCGAGGTCACGGGCAAGAACCCCTTCCTCGACATCGCCCTCAAGCTGGAGGAGGAGGCGCTCTCCGACGACTACTTCGTCTCCCGCCGCTTGTATCCCAACGTGGACTTCTACTCGGGCCTCATCTACCAGGCCATGGGATTCCCCATCGAGATGTTCCCGGTCCTCTTCGCCATTCCCCGCACAGCCGGGTGGATGGCGCACTGGGTGGAGCTGCTGGAGCAGGACGCCAAGATCGCTCGACCCCGCCAGCTCTACGTAGGCGCCGACCAGCGCCAGTACGTGCCCATCGACCAGCGTTAGTACAGCGTCAGGACCCGTAGCCCACTGGCAAGAGGCGGTCGCCGTCCACCATCCGGTAGTACACCTGCCAGTGGTAGTAGCCGAGGTAGGCGCGCTCGTTGCCCTTCATCTCGGTGGCGTAGGCCGTCACCGCCTTCACGTAGCGGGGCGTGGGGTTGTACCGGTAGAGGGCGTTGCTCATGTTGCCCGGGGCTCCGTTGGCGGCAAGGAGGCGGGCAGCGCCGAAGATGGCGTCGCGGTTGGAGTTGATGTCGCCCCCCTTGCCGTACCGGGCCCACGTGGCGGGGAGGAACTGCATGGGGCCTTGGGCGCCCGCCACGCTGGTTCCGCGGATGCGGCCCATTCGCGTCTCGACCAGGTGGATGGCTGCGAGGTACTCCCAGTCTACGCCCAACTGCGATCCGGCGGCCTTGTAATGGCGCAGCAGCTCCTGGGCCGGGGCCGGCGCCACTATGCGCCACGGCGGAAGAGAGGTGCGGGGCTTGCCAAGGGCGCGCAGCTCTGAGCCTGCGCTCACGTTGGCCTGCACCGTCTGGCGCAGAGAGGAGG
>JADDQT010000281.1 GCA_016781225.1 Actinomycetota bacterium | reverse complement strand
TCCTCGTCGCTGCGTGCGACAACTCGGGTGGAGGCGGGGCGCCAGCCTCGAACGGGGCGGATGGCATCGTGACAAAGGTCGCCAGCTTCGAGCTGACCGCCGGCCGGCCTCAGCGCTTCCTCGTGGGCCTGGTGCGTGCGGACAACGAGCGCCTGGTGGGCTTCGGCACCGTCCAGCTGGACTTCGCGTTCACCGGCACCAAGGAGGGGCCGCTCGCCTCGCCCGCGCCGGGCCCGTCCGCCCCGGCACGCTTCCTACCCATCCCGGGGATCACCGCCGACCCCTCGGAGCCCGGCCCACGCTTCGTGGAGGCGTCGACCGCCACAGGCGTCTACAGCGCAGACCCCGTGACGTTCTCCGACCCCGGGTTCTGGCAGGTACGCGTCACGGCGCGTGTCGAGGGAAGGGACTACCGCGCCGAGGGCCGGTTCGAGGTGCTGGCCAAGAGCGGCGCCCCCGCGGTCGGTGACCCCGCGCCGCGTACCAACAACCCGTTGGCGGGCCAGGCCGACGTGAACCCCAGGAGCATCGACTCCCGCGCCGATGCCACCACGCCGGTGCCCGATCCCGAGCTGCATTCGACGACGGTCGCCCAGGCCCTCGATGCCCGCCGGCCGTTGGTGGTCGTGGTCTCCACGCCCACCTTCTGCCAGAGCCGGTTCTGCGGCCCCATCACCGACGCCGTCTCCGCTCTGGCCAGGCGTTACGGCGACCGAATGGCCTTCGTCCACCTGGAGGTCTGGCGCGACTACGAGAAGAGGGAGCTGAATCCTTCGGCGCAGGAGTGGATCGACGCCGACCGCGACGGCGACGGCAACGAACCCTGGACCTTCGTGGTGGGCAGCGACGGCCTCGTCAAGTACCGATTCGACAACGTCGCCGGCGACGGCGAGCTCAAGGCCGCCGTGCGCCAGGTCCTAGGACTTTGAGCTCTGACCGCCGAACGCCTGCCTGAAGCGCTGGCGGCCTGAGCGCTACTGCTTGAGCGGCTAGGAGAAGGACTGGCCGCAGCCGCAGGAGCGCTGGGCGTTGGGGTTGTCGATGCTGAAGCCGGCGCCCTGGAGGCCGTCCTTGTACTCGAGGGTGGCGCCCCTGAGCAGCTGTGCGCTGGCAGGGTCGACCACGACCTTCACCTGCCCGTACGTGGAGCGGATGTCGTCGGGAGCGAACTCGGAGTCGAAGAACATCTCGTAGGAGTAACCGGAGCACCCACCCGGACGCACGGCAATGCGCAGGGCCAGCTCGGGGTTGCCCTCCATCGTGAGCAGCTCCGCCACCTTCTTGTTGGCCGTGTCGGTCAAACCGATGACCTGCCCGTCGGTCGCGGTATTGGTCTCGGTGCTGGTTTCGGTGGTGCTCACCAGGAAGCCTCCTTGAGGAAAGACATCGACATGTTAACGGACGGCCAGGTCGGCCTGGCACGGATCTCGATCGGCCAACGTAGCGAAGCGCGTGACCCTCGCATCTCCTAGAACCTCCGCCATGCCCTCGATCATTCCCCGGTGCAGGTGACACACCAGCTCGGGAAAGGCTTGGGCCAGGCTGCGGAACGGGCATTGGGTGAATGCGATGGTGGTGGTCCGGGCGTCACCGCTCTGCACCGGGTCGAAACCCAGGTCGACCATCTCGGCATTGACGGCCTGGACGCACCCCCGCTGGCCCTGCTCGGCGCGGATCATTGCCACGTGACGCCCATGATCCCGGCCCGCACCGGCCACGTCGTCGGCAGCGGGCTCGCAGGCGGCGGCCACGTTGGCCAGAAGACCGGCCAGCAGCGGGGAGCTGGCTGGTTCCAGGCCCAGTGAGGGAGCCTCGGCGGCGAGGGAGTACCGATGCTGCGGCCGCCCAACCGTGCCCTGGTTGTCGGCCTCCACGTGGAGCAGGCCGACCTCCCTCATGCGCTCGAGGTGGGGGCGCACGGTGTTGGGATGGAGGTCCAACGTCTCGGCGATCTCCGATGTAGAAAGAGGCAGCTCGGCCCGAGCGAGCTCCAGGTAGATCGCGTAGCGGGTGTTGTCGCCCAGGGCCTTGAAGACCTGGAGTCGGTCCATGGGTTTCTGAATATACCAGGCTCATTCCTTGTAAACTGGCGGCGACCATGAACGTCTCGCCCTCGCTGGATCGTCGCGCCCCGGACCAGGAGGCCATTCGACGCGCCCTCCTCGGCGTGGTCGACCCCGAGCTCGGCGACAACGTCGTGGACCTGGGCATGGTCCATCGCATCGAGGCCGACGAGGCCGGGATCGTGGACGTCACCCTCTCCCTCACCACCGCAGGTTGCCCCTTGAGAGCCCAGCTGATGAAGGACGTCAAGTCCCGGGTGGCCAGCGTCCCCGGGGTCGACGAGGTGCGGGTCCACTTCGGGGAGATGACGGCGGAGCAGAAGAAGAGCCTCATGTCCCGCGCCCGGTGGAAGGCCAGGGACAACGCGCCCGACACCGAGATCCCGGGCAGCACCCGCATCGCCGCCGTGGCCTCGGGCAAGGGCGGCGTGGGCAAGTCGTCGGTCACCGCCAACCTGGCCAGCCGCCTGGCCGCCAGAGGCCTCACCGTGGGCGTGCTCGACGCCGACATCGGCGGCTTCTCCATCCCTCGCATGCTCGGTTTGGAGGGCCACGTGACGGCCCAGTCCAAGAAGATCCTCCCCCTGGAGAAGGGAGTGGGCGAGGGAAGGCTGAAGGTCGTGTCCATGGGTTCGGTGGAGGGCACGAGCGAGGACGAGGCCGTCATGCTCCGTGGCCTCATGCTCAACCGCGCCGTCCAGCACTTCCTGGAGGACGTGCGTTGGGGAGAGATGGACTACCTACTGGTGGACATGCCCCCAGGGACGAGCGACATACAGATGGGGCTGGCCCGGATGCTGCCTCGCAGTGAGGTGCTCATCGTCACCACGCCGGCGCTGGCGGCCCAGAAGGTGGCGGCGCGCGCCGCCGACATGGCTCGGAAGGGATACCTCCGGGTAGCCGGCGTCATCGAGAACATGAGCGCCTTCGTATGTGACCACGGCCACTCCTACCCCCTCTTCGGGTCGGGAGGCGGTCAGCGCCTGGCCGACCAGGTGGGGGTGCCGCTGCTCGGCAGCATCCCCCTCGACCCC
>JADDQT010000280.1 GCA_016781225.1 Actinomycetota bacterium | reverse complement strand
CCGGCGCCGAGGGCGGCGGGTTCACGGTGAATGACGCCTTGGCCGTGCCACCAGGCGACTCGTTCCCGGCAGCATCGGTCTGGCTGGCGATCACCGCATAGCTGCCAGGGCCCATCTGGGGCACCCGGAACTGGAAGGTCACCACGCCCTTCTCGTTGGGGACCGGGTTTGAGGGGACCGTCTGCACTTGGTTGCGCGTGCTGCCGAAGTAGACCCTGACGGGGCTCGTATACTTCGCGTTGGCGCCGTGAGGATCGCTGAACCCATAACCGCGACCTTCAACGAGGGTGCCGACATCCCCGCTCTCGGGGCCGACCGACAATGTCTTCAACGCTGCGCAGGCGTAGGCTACCGAAGCCGCCACGACGGGCAGCGCCAGCAAGCCGACAACCCCTACGTACCACCTCTTTCTGTTCATCTAAGACCCCGTCCCTTGTAGCTATTGTTGGCTGACAGCATCCTAGACAGCCGGCGTCTACGTGTCCAGCACATATATTCAGCGCCGATAGGGCGAGGCTGGGCCGAACCAGCTCGTGGAGGCGCCCAGCGAGCGGGCGCGTCGGCACTGGCGAGCAAGCCTCGCTTACGACGATCGCGGCGTGAGGGAATTCAGAAGGGGCGGACGGCCCGAGCCACACGACTCAGTCGGTCAGTCGACGTCCTCCAGGAACTGCTCTTCGGAGGCGCTCTGGAACTCGCCGGTGAGGGCGTCCAGGTTGTAGGTCACCAGCTCGTCACCTTCGCACACCGCGCCGTACTCTTCGGCCTCCTCGGGGTCGCTCAGCCCCTCGGGCTCGGCGCCGGTCCAGCTGAAGCCGGCGAAGGTGTCCTCCCTCTGGCCGAGGACGACCCGTTCCTGGTCTTCTTCGACGGTGTCGGCCACCGTCAGTCCTCGGCCCGCTCGGGCACGTCGCCGTAGGCGCCTTCCTCGAAGACCCGGCTCTTGGTGATGTCCTCGGATTCGAGGGTCACCAGGTCGCCCTTGGTGAGCTTCTGCTTCTCCTCGGCCGTGTCGTAGATGCGGATCGCGTGGCGCATGCGGGCCCGGTCCAGAGCGTTGCGCACGCTGCGGGCGTTGGCGAAGCGGGGCTGCTCCCGACGCTTCTCCATGTACTCCCGGAACGCCTTCTCGGTGCCTCGCTGAGCCGGTAGTGCAGGTCCCGCGCCATCAGATGGGCGATGTCCATCAGCTCATCCACGTCGTAGTCGGGGAAGTCGATGTGGTGGCCGATGCGGGAGCTGAGACCCGGGACGTCGTGGAAGAACCGGTCCATCTGATCCTTGTAGCCGGCCATGATCACCACCAGGTCGTGGCGGTCGTTCTCCATGACCTGGAGCAGCATCTCCACCGTCTCCTGGCCGTAGTCCCGCTCGTTGTCGACCTTGTAGATGTGGTACGCCTCGTCGATGAAGAGGACCCCGCCCCTGGCCTTCTTCAGCACCTCCTGGGTCTCGGGCGCGGTGTGGCCCACGCGAGCCCGGGTCGGGCACGAGATCCGCCACGGAGGAGCTGTTCGACGAGCTGGGGATCTCGCCGCGCACGCTGACGCTCGGGTCCAACGGGGCCATTCGGGCTTCGGCCCAGGTGGGCCTGGGCATCACCCTCATCTCGCGGGACGCCGTGTCACGCGAGGTGAGGGAGGGCCGCCTCGAGGAATGGCGGGCGAGGGCCTGAGCCGGCAGCGCCTGTGGCACCTGATGGGTCGGGCCGGTGAGGAACTGCCTGCCACCGCTTCCCTCTTCCTCGGCCACGTCGTGAGCTCGAGCACACCAGGGTGGAAGCCGTTCGAACTGGCCTGAGGCTGTTGAAGCCTCTACGTCAGTTGGCCTGCAGCTCGCTGAGCCGGCGGCTGACCGACTCCTGGAGCCGCTGCAGCTCGGCGATCTCCTCTTCCTTGGACTTCTCGGTAGTCCCGCAGCAATCGCAGCCGCAGCCGCACGCCTCGGTGGCGTTGGTGACGGCGGTCATGGTGCCGCAACCGCATCCACAGCCCTGTGAACTCTCTGCACTCATACTGATCTCTCCTTCTGTTGGTTTTCGGGTCCTTCGCCGGTGCTCTTCGCCCGGATCTGGATCAGATCGGAGGCGCACTGCCATCCCTCGACATCCTGGGTGGGCAACTCGTCCACCATTTGGCTGATGTCGGCCCGCAGGCGGGCCAACGTCTCCATCTCTCGATCCATTTCCTCCATCCGGCGCTCGAGGAGCCGTCTGGTATGACCGCACGGGCAGAGGCCACGCTCCCGCACCTGGAGCAGCTCGGCGATCTCCTCCAGGCGGAGGCCGAAGCGCTGCGCCCTCTTGATGAACTGGACCCGCTCCGCGGCGGCGTCCCCGTAGAGCCGGTAGCCCGACGGGCTGCGCTCGGGCTCGGGGAGGAGGCCGATCCGCTCGTAATAGCGCAGCGTGTCCGCCGAAGTGCCCGCCCTCCGGGCGAGCTTGGACACCGTCAACTGGCTCATGGGCTCAAGGATAAACCCTGGAGTCGGCTCCAAGGTCAAGTGGTCACCGGCGGATCCAGACGCCGGACCAGACGGCTTCGTACGGTCGGGCCGTGGCCGAGAGAGGACAGCGGATCGCCGTGGAGCCCATGACGCCCGCCGTCGGCTCCCTCTCCCCGGTTCGTGCGTGGCTCGTCGCCTTGGTGGCCCTCCTCGCCCTGTACGCCCTGACCCTGGAGAACGGCGCCGTGCTCGCCGACGGGGCCCGGTTCCTGCACGAGGCCTTCCACGACGGCCGCCACTTCCTCGGGGTCCCTTGTCACTGAGAGAGCCCCACTGCCGCTGAGGAGCTCCACGGCGAGGAGCCACAGCGGGGACCCGGCACTGACGGGACTCATAGAGCCGGCGTGGTCCGCCGGGGTGTCCTCGCCGGAGCCGCCGGGGGGGCGTCCCTGGCCCTGTTCCTGGCCCTCGTCGGCGAGCCCGCCATCTCCCGTGCCATCACCTTGGAGGCTCAGCGCACCCGCACCGGCGCCGAGGAGGAACTCTTCAGCAGGAGCACCCAGCAGATCGGCGGGATGGTCGGTGCAGTGGCCTACGGCGTGTGCCTCGGCGTCATCGCGTCCCTC
>JADDQT010000279.1 GCA_016781225.1 Actinomycetota bacterium | reverse complement strand
GTCAGGGCGTCGAGCAGGCCGAAGTGCTGGAACACGAAGCCCACGATGGAGCGACGGTAGGCCGCCAGCTCGTTGCCGCTCAGGCGTGTTATGTCCTGGCCGCCCACCTCCACCCGTCCTCCCCGGGGCCGCTCCAATCCCCCGAGGACGGCAAGGAGAGTGGTCTTGCCCGCCCCCGAAGCGCCGGTGACTGCGGCGTAACCGCCGGCGGGAACTTCGAGGCTCACGCCGTCGAGCACCAGGAGCGGACCGTTGGAGGTGGTGTAGCTGTGACACAGCTCACGGACGGTCACCCCCACGCTCATCGACACCACTGTGGCCCAGCCGTCGCCGGGACCGTTGGCGGCCGTCGGTCACAATGAGCGGATGGCGTCGCGCGCAGAGGACTTCACGCTGGGCATCGAGGAGGAGTACTTCCTCGTGGACGCGGCCACCCGCGCCCTCGGCCGCGACTCGCAAGCCGTCATAGACCGGGCCACCCGGTTGCCGTAGAGCGGAGGTTGTTCCGTTGACGCACGAACGGCCTGGCTGCCCTCCAACCAAGCGGGGCTGCACACGGACCTGACCATCCGGTTCGGCTGCCGTGGCGCTCGACAAGGCTCGAGCCGTTCCGCTCCCGACGTAGTCGGCCCTTTCCTGAGCGGGCCAGGCCTACGCTTCGACGCGTCCCGGATCGATGGGCGCCCGTCGGTTTGGCACGGTGCGGGTTGAGACCTTCGGCCGGTGCCACCTCCTCGTGGCTGCGGCTCCCGGACCCTCGCTCCGGTCACCACGTAACCGTCGTGGTGCGCCGGGACTCTGAGACACGCTCGCGGGTGCCGTTTGGTCCCCTCCAGTGCCGGCCAATGCGGCTGAATGCCGCCCCGTGTCTCGGGTTTTCGCGGGTTTTTCTCGGGGGAATGGCCCTTGAGGAAGTCGGCCGGCCGGACACACCCCCTTTAACCTGGGCTTTACCGTGGGCGTAACAGGACTCGAACCTGTGACCTCAGCCGTGTGAAGGCTGCGCTCTAACCAACTGAGCCATACGCCCGGGGACCCTGCATCTTAACGACTGGGAGAGCCCCCACCACGGCCGCCGGCGGTGCTTCACTGGAGACATGCGCATCGCACTCATCGCTCCTCCGTGGACACCGATCCCCCCGCCACTGTACGGAGGCATCGAATCGGTCGTGCACCTGCTCGCCACCGGCTTCCAGGACGAGGGCCACGAGGTTCTGCTCTACGCCACCGGTGACTCGACTTGCCCCGTGCCCCGCGCCCACGTGTTGGAGGAGGCGGAGGGATACCGGATCGGCATGGCCGTCCCCGAGCTCCGCCATCTCATGCACGCCTACGACGCCGTGCAGGACTTCGACATCGTTCACGATCACAGCGTGGTCGGTCCCCTGTACTCCGAGCGCTTTCCCCGCCTCAACGTGGTCACCACCAACCACGGCCCGTTCAACGAGGAGCTGGCGGACATCTACCGGCGCACTGCTCACCGGGTGCCGCTCATCGCCATCTCCGACGCCCAACACGAGCCCGTGCCGGACATCCCCATCGCCAAGGTCATCCATCACGGGGTCGACGCAAGCATGTTCCCGGTGGGCACCGGTGAAGGTGACTACTGCATGTTCCTCGGTCGGATGTCCCCCGACAAGGGCGCGCACCGGGCCAGCGCGGCAGCCAAGAATGCCGGTTACCCACTGCGCATGGCGGCCAAGATGCGCGAGCCCTGGGAGCACGAGTACTACCGCTCCGAGGTCGAACCGCAGCTCGACGACAACATCCAGTACATGGGCGAGGTGTCGCACGACGACAAGCTGGAGCTGCTGGCCAACGCCCGCTGCCTGTTGGTGCCCATCACCTGGAACGAGCCGTTCGGCATGGTGATGGTCGAGGCCCTCGCCTGCGGGACGCCGGTCCTCGCCTTCCCGGAGGGCGCCGCCCCCGAGATCGTCGAGGACGGTAAGACCGGTTTCCTCTGCCGGGACGAGAGCGAAATGGCCGAGGCCATCGGCCGGGTCGACGAGCTGGACCGGAAGGACTGCCGCGCCGCCACGGAGGACTACTTCTCGGCCAAGCGCATGGTGCGCGAGCACCTGGAGCTCTTCGACGAGATCCTGAGCCGCTGAGGCGCCGGTGAGCGTTCCGGGATCGAATCTTCAGGGGCACGCCCGACCACTACCCTGGGACCCATGGCAAACATGGACGAACTGAAGGGGAGGACCAAGGAGGCCGCAGGCGACCTCACCGACAACGAGGACCTCCAGCGAGAGGGCAAGGTCGACCAGACCAAGGGCAAGGCCAAGGAGAAGATCGACGAGATCAGCGAGAAGGTGAAGGGCTTCGTAACCAAGGACTAGCAGGGGCCCCGCCTCGGCCCGGCGCGGCCGCCGGCCGGGCTTCGCGATGTCACAGCCGCTGGATACGGTCGGGTCGTGCCCATGGACCTCACCACCGCCCAGCGACGGGCCGTGGCCCACGACGGAGGGTTGCTCCGTGTCCGGGGCGGGCCCGGCACGGGCAAGACCACGGCCCTCGTACACCGGTATCTGCGCCTGGCGGCCGAGGTCGGCGCCCATCGAGTGCTCGTGCTCACTCGGAACCGAGCTGCTGTCGAGCGGTTCCGCCTCGCTGTACTGCCCCACCTGAGGGGAGGGTTCCAGTCCCTGCCGGTCACCACCGCCTGGGGTCTGGCCTTCGACGTCCTCCGTCGCGCCGGTAGCCGCCCGCGCCTGATCTCCGGGTCGGAGCAGTGGTCGCTGGTCCGCGAGCTCCTGGACTCCGAGGCCGGAGACCGCGCCCGCTGGCCCACCCTTCACCCCCTGGTGGGCAGGAGAGCCTTCGCCGACCAGGTGGCCGGCGCCGTCCTCCACACCCAGTCCGCCGCCCTCGGGCCGGATCACCTCCGGGAGGCGGCAGCGGCCGTGGGCAGCAGAGACCGATGGGTCGAGCTGGCCGCCTTCGTCGAGCGCTATCAAGAGGCGCTGGCCGAACGGGGGCTGGTGGACGGTGCCGGTTTGCTCACCGAGGCCTGCGCCCTCCTCTGTGACGCCGGCTCGGCGGAGACACAGCGATCTCGCCACCCCCACGTCCTCGTCGACGACTACGAAGCGGCC
>JADDQT010000058.1 GCA_016781225.1 Actinomycetota bacterium | reverse complement strand
GCGCGGGAGGCGAGGGGGTGGGCGGCGTCATGGACGACGACGACTTCGACCGCCAGGGGGACGGCCCCCAGCCCACAGCGCACGGACGCCTCCCGCGTGGGGCCACCCGGGGTCGCGGCGGCGACCGGCGAGCCATCCCACTCCACGCCTGGCGGCAGGACCACCACCACCTCGTCACACACCGAAGCCGCAGTGTCCACCACCACGTCCACCAGCCTTCGTCCGTCGAGGGAGGTGAACTGCTTCACACCGCCGAAGCGCCTCCCGGTGCCGGCCGCCAGGATGACGGCCCACACCTCCTCCTCGGGCCCTCGGCCGCAGTCCTCCATCAACGCTGCGAAGCGGGGCTCGTCTCCTCCAGAAGGCCGTGCTCTGCCAGGGCGTCGGCGGCCCGGCGCACGGTCCCGAAGACCAGGCCCGACCTCTCGGCGATGTCGAGCAGCGAGCGGGAACCGTCCGACTGGTTGAGCACCCACAGCAGCGCCAGCTGCATGGCCTCCTGGTCGGCCTGGCCCCCCACCGCCTTGTACAGGCCCCTGCGGCCCAGCTGGGGCTCGCACTTGGGATTGGTGTTGGCGTAGGTGCCGTTGTGCTCGACGAGCTCCACCGCCGCGAGGAGCTGGATGAAGGACTCAGCCAGGTGCTCTGGCCTCACCAGGTCGAGGTCGTCGTCCGACGTGTGGTACTCGGGGTACTCGCCGTGCGGAGAGCGGCTGAAGCGGCCCACCGGCAGGTCGAAGCCCGGGGAGCAGAACTGGCGCTCGTCGTACCCGTAGGGGGAGAAATCGGCCACCTGGTGGGGGCTGCCCGAGTGCTCCAGCACGTGGCACATCGCCCGGTCGACCTCCGCTGAGCCCTGCCGGGAGCGCTTGTAGGTGAAGGGGCCCGGATCACCGACCCCGGCAACCACCAGGCCATGTGCTGTGCGTGCGGCTGCTGTCTCGTTGTGCGCCAGCCAGGTGATGGAGCCGATGGTTCCGGGGATGAAGAGGAACCGGTAGGAGTATCGGAGGTCCAGCCGGCTCAGGTGGCGGGCCAGGAAGGACGCCACGGCGATGCCGGAGAGGTTGTCGTTGGCCAGCGACGGATGGCACACGTGGCAGGAGACCAGGAACTCCTCTTCGCTTCGGCCCGGGAGAAAGCACTCGGCGTAGGTGAGGTGGCCCGCCTCCAGGGACGCGTCGATGCAGACCTCGTAGTCCTCGTCCTTCAGCCGGGAGCGGCGATCCTCGCTCATGCAGAAACCCCAGTCCTCTCGGTAGTAGGAGGTCCTGTACGGGATCCACTCGGGGTGCTCGGGAAGGGTGAAGAGGTGCTCGCCCAGCTCGGCCAGGCTCACGGTCATGCGCACCGGCGTGCTGTAGCTCACCACGTGCAGGTTGGACTCCCCGAAGTCGATGACGCGCTCGCCCCTCGGGTCCTTCACCCAGGCGTCGGCGATGTTCCACTCCTTGGGAACCGTCCAGTCGAAGACCTGCGTCCCCGAAGGCACCTCGAAGGTCTCGAGCGGTACGTGGCGACCGACGAGCTCGAGCGTGCGGCGTACGCCGTCCCCGGTGATGCTGCGACAGATGGGATACAGCTCGGTGACGAGCTGGTACATCTCCTGGCCGAGCTCTGAGGCGCCCGGGACTGCGTGGTCGTCGCCCATGATCGGCGCCGTCAGGCCCCCACCGGGGCCAGTCCGAGGAGCCGGTCCTGGCGGCGGCGCAGGGTGACGATGGCAGCTTCGTCGTCGAGCTCGACCGAGCCCAAGGCGACGGGGTGGTCCTGGCGTACGGGCTCCCGCAGGCGGGCGTGCTCGGCGAGGGCGATCGGCAGCAGGCCCGCCGCGCCGTCGACGGTGTCGATCTGGCCGTAGCAGGTGGAACCCCCGATGCCGTCGAGCGCCTCGCCTGCGATGAGGTCCCGCTTGGCAACGGCCACCACCTCGGCCACCGGCGGTCCGGAGGGCACGCCGAGAGCCTGGCGGTCGAGCACCACCTCGGCGATGGTGATCGGCATCTCGAACTGCACCAGGGTGTTGGGCCGGAAGAATAGGTAGTCGGGACCGTCTCCCATCTTGTAGAAGCGCAGGGCCCGCTGGACGAGATCGTGCTCCAGTGCCCGTGCGATGACGAACACTCCGGCCCCGAAGTCACCGCCCAGCGTGTGCTCCACCACGCCACGCCGGGAGACGGCGGCGAGCACGTCGTCCAGAGCGTGCTCCAGGGTGGTGGGCACGCCGTGCATCCCGCGCCGGTCCGGCGGGAGGCCGGCCGTGTTGGCGACGACCGCACACTCGATCTGCATCTTGGTGCCGTCGCCGGCCGAAGTGGTGACGGCGAGGCTCGTCCCGTCCCGCTCCGCGTAGGGGCCGCTGGTGGCCGGTGTCTGGCGGACGTCGAGATGGCGCTTGCAGTTGACGGCGGCCACCACCTCGAAGCCCATCCCCTCGGCGAGCTCTATCTGGCGCAGCAGCCCGCCGGGCTGGTCGCCGTCAGAGATTGTGTAGACGGCGCCGCGCTCGTTGGCCACGTGGTGGAGGAGGTGGCCGATGGAGGCGTCGACCTCGGCGTTGATGGAGACGACGTCCTTGCCCGCCTCGAGGCAGGAGAGGATGACCGTGGCGCCGTGGTCGACGGCGCCGGTGGCCTCCACCACCACGTCGATCCCCCCCATCTCGGGAAGCATCCCCGCAGCGGCGGTGACCACAGGCCGATGACCGTCGATGGCCTCCGCCACCTCTCCCGGTTCGTCGCTGACCACGACTTCGTCCCGGTCGTGCCCCACCCGCTCGTACGCCTCCACGCCGGCGCTCCGGGTCCGGTTGACCACCAGGGCGGCCCGCAGTCCCGGCGTCCGCTCGAGGCGGTGCACGAGGCCCTGACCCACGTAACCCGCCCCCACGACCGCCACCCGCGCCGGGCGGCCCTCGCTCTCGAGCCGCCTCAGACGCCCCCACACGCTCATGACGGCGGGGACGCTACCGGCTGCGACGACCGGTGAGAGGCTGTCATCCGTGCGCGTCCACCACACGTCGATTCCCGGACTGCTCGCCTTCGAGCCCGTACCCAAGGCCGATGAGCGAGGTTTCTTCGTGCGAACGCTGTCCGCCGACGTGTTGGCACGGGAAGGAATCGATCAATCCAGCTTCGTGCAGGAGAACCAGTCTCGCTCGGGCAAAGGGACCCTTCGGGGCTTGCACCTGCGTGGCGGACCGGGAGAGGCCAAGCTCGTTCGCTGCTCCCAGGGCCGGATCTTCGACGTGGTGGTCGACCTCCGGCCGTCGCTTCCCTCGTTCGGGCGCTACGAATCCTTCCAGCTCGACGACGTCCGCCACCTCCACCTGCACATACCAGCGGGGTGCGCCCACGGCTTCCAGACCCTCTCCGACGTGGCCGACACCTGCTATCACCACGACCAGTTCTACGACCCCGCGCTCGACGCGTCTGTTGCGTGGGACGACCCCGACATCGCCATCTCCTGGCCCCTCCCGGACCCTCTTCTTTCGGAACGGGACCGCAACTCGCCCTCACTGAAGGACATGCGGCCGTACCTCCACGAGTGGTTCGGGACCGCTGGCGACTAGCGGAATCCGGACCGGCGTCGCTGCAGATCGACAACATGCCGTCGCCAGGACTGCCCTTGGACCGGCTCGGCCGGACGGCTGTAGCCGCTCGGGTACAGTCCACTCATATGGCGGTGGCAGCTCTTCGCCGGCGCCCGAGAGCTCGCTCGTCTCACGTCGCCATAGCTCTCGGCGTCGCCGCTCTCAATGCAGTCGCCGTGGGGGCCGCGCTCGAGCATCCGAGCGAGGTGATAGCGCTCGCGGTGGCCGTTCCTGTGCTCATCGCCCTGCTGCAACGGCCTCAGCGGGGGATCCTGATGCTCGTCATAGGAGCGCCGCTGTCGGGCCTTCTCATCCTCATCCCCCATCCCAGCTTCGTCGAGGGATGGAAGCAGTTCGTCGTTCTGGTCATGCTGGTGGGCACGTTCCTGGGCTCGTCCGGGAGCCCGTCCCCCAAGGCGAGGGCCCGACCTTCGTGGGTGATCGGGCTGGTACCCCTCCTTGCAATGGGTGCGCTATCGGGGATCGCCGTCGGCCCGGAGCGGGCTTTCTTCGGGCTCCGGCAGTACTTCTTCTATCTGTTGGCCGCATGGGCGGTATGGCGGCGCCCGCCGAACGCCGAGGAACGCGACCGCATCGTCACCGCACTGATGGTGATCGGCGTGCTCGAGGGTTTCTACGCCATCTTCCAGCAGTACCTGGGGCCTGATCGCCTGCACCAGCTCGGATACGCCTACAACGACACCATCACCTTCATCGGTCCTCTGATGCGCTCGTTCGGGACCTTCCAGCAGCCGTTCGGATTCGCGTTCTTCGAGATGATCGTGCTCCTCATCGGGATCCCTCACGCGCTTGCCGAACCGAATCGTGCGCGCAGCCGATGGTTCCTCCTGTTTGCTCCTGTCTGCGTGCTCGGCTGGGCCACTGCCGTGATCCGCGGTGCCATCCTCGGTCTGGCCGTTGGCATGGCCTACCTCGGCGTAGGGCGGTACCGGGTGATCCTTCTGGCGATCCCAGCCGCGCTCGTGGTTGTGCTCCTGCTGCCGTCCAGCCTCGTCGCACCGGCCCTGTCGAGCAGCAGCTCTGAGCAGCGGATCTCGGGATGGAGCGAGAACCTGCGCAGCCTAACGCTGCAACCGTTCGGCATCGGCGTGGGGGCGACCGGGAGTGCCGCAGTCAAGTTGCAGGCGGAGTCGGATGGGGCTTCGCCGGGCTCCAGCAGTGAAGACTCCCCCTACGAGCCGGACAACTCCTGGTTCAAGATCCTGCTCGAGCTGGGTGTCCTCGGGCTGTGGTTCTTCGCCCTTGTCGTCATCGCCATCTGCAGCTCGACGCACCAAGCGGCCAAACGGCTCAACGATGTGGATGCCGCGTTCGCCCGTGGAGTCACCGCGATGGTGCTGGCGGCCATGGCAGCGGCTTGTGTTTCGAGCTACTTCGACATCTTTCCTATGGACCTCTTCTTCTGGATGCTGGTGGCGATCGTGGCCACCATGGCCGAGAAGGAGGCCGTCCCAACCGCCGGAGTGGCCTGAGCTGCCGTCAATGCCGGGAGGCTGCCGCCGGCATGCGCGACCCGAGGAGACGCGCCCAGAGGTGCTCGTACCAGCGATGCCTCACCACGAACCAGGCAGCGGGCAGGAGCAGCATCAGGTCCACCGGTAGCCGATAGCGAGGGAGCACGACCAGGAGGACAGGCACTAGGAAGCTCAGGACGGCGTAGAAGGCGATCAGCCGCCATTCCGGCCCACGGGGACGAAGCTTCCACAGACCGGCCACCGCGAGCGCGACGAGCACGACCCAGGAGAGGACGTTCCCCGGGTTCAAGCTGCGTCGGTCGTCCGGATTGACGGTCGCCAGGAGCACGCCCTTCTTGAGGACACCGCCTATGAACTCGAGCGGATGGCGGCTGATCCACGACACGGCTTCCTGCCTGAAGAGGGAATCTCGCCTCAACTCGTAGGTGCGCCCGGGCGGCAAGGCGGACGCCTTCTCGAACAGTGCCTCTTCCATGGCCCGCCCAGTGGGCCCGCGCGAAAGTGTCTTGCCCGAGCCGGTCGCTCCCTCGTGGTTTCCGGCCCACAGGACGAACCCTGCCTGGGTGGTGAGCCCGAGCGTCGGTTTGCCGAAGGTGTAGGTGTTCCTGGCAAGCCAGAGCCCTACGGGTACACCGGCGACGAGGACCACGATGGCTGCCGTTTGCAAGGCTCGAAGCCCGGTCACGCCCCTCCGCCGGGCGGCCATCACCACCATGACGGCGATCAGGCCGCCGAGGACGATTCCCTCCGGGCGCAGCAGGCTGACCAATCCGACCAGAGCACCCGCAGTCACTGCGAGCGCCCGGTTCGTAGGGTCTCGAACCGCCCGGATGGCAACGAAGAGCATGGCGACCTCGGCCGGCAGGTACAGATTGGAAGCGCTGACCTGGGTGGTCATGTAGATCAGAGCCGGGTAGAGCGCTGCTCCCAGGGCGGCGATTGCACCGACCTCCGGACCCATGAGCAGCCTGCCCAAAAGGAACAGCGCGTAGGCGAGGACGACGAAGAGCCCGAGGTTCAACAGCTGGATCAATCGGATCTGGGCGTGCCTCGTGCCAGTGGCTGCATCAGCGGCAGCGGCAATGGCCGGGTAGGGCGGCGGCATGTACGCGCTCGGTTGTGGATCGCCGACGAACGCAGTGGGCCGGTCGTACCCGACGTCCGCAGCCGGGAGGAGGCCCTTGCCGAGATCGGCCGCCGGTATCACGCCCTGATCGGGAAACGCCGCAAAGTAGGTGAACCCGTGCCCCCGGTTGAGGTTGGCCCCGATCACCCCGAACTCGGAGACCGGCGAGCGCGACGTGCCCAGCACGGCAAGGAGGACGACTCGCAGCACCAATCCGACCACGATGGCGACGAGGAGCAGGCGACGCGCCCCTGTACTCCGGCGATCCACAGCCGATGACGGCCCTTTGGCCCGCACAGCCTGTGCACCGCCCGGCTCGGGCACTGTGGCGCTCGACACACCACTGCGCCCCGGGGCCTCAGCCAACCGGGACCGCAGAGGCCGGCGTCAGCCAGCGCAAGTCGGCGTCGAGAGCACCCTCTGCCATCAGCTCCTCGAGCCGCGCCACGCGCTGTAGCCGCGGGCCGATCAGGTCCTCCAGCCGCAGGCCGAGGCTTCGGTAGCGGGCGTAGAGGTCCTCGATGCCACGGCGAACGTGCCACTGGGGCTTGAAGGCGGGAAGGACCGTGGGCAACAGGTCGAAGTTCACGCGGTAGCAGCGCAGGTCTGGTCCGGCGCCCTCGTCGAAGGTGATGGTGCTGCCCTCGACGACCTCCTCCACCATCCGGGCCACGTCTCGGATCTGGTAGTTCTCCTCGGTGCGCCCCACATTGAAGGCCTGGTTGTGAACGGAGCCGCGGGGTGCGTCCAGGACGGCGAGGAACGCCCGGCTGATGTCCTCCACGTGCACCAGAGGACGCCAAGGGGAACCGTCGCTCTTCAGCCGGACGTCCCCGGTGGTCGTGGCATAGCCCACGAGGTTGTTGACCACCAGGTCGCCGCGCAGCCGGCTCGACCAGCCGTACGCGGTGGCGTTGCGCAGGAAGGTCGGACTGAACGCCTCGTCGGCGAGGAGGGCGACGTCGCGCTCGGTCTTCACCTTCGACTCCCCATAGGGGGTCACGGGGTTGAAGGGCGCGCCTTCGTCGAGGATGACCTCCACGCTGGCGGCACCGTAGAGACTGCACGACGACGCGAACAGGAACCGCCCGACCCCTGCGGCCTTGGACAGGCGGGCCAACCGCACCGAGGCCTCGTGGTTGACCTCGTATGTGCAAGCCGGGTTCAGGGCCCCCATGGGGTCGTTGGAGATGGCGGCCAGATGCACCACGGCGTCGAAGCCGTCCAGGTGCTCGGCGCGCACATCGCGCACGTCCATGGCCAGCTCGGGGACGGTGGCCGCCTCGGGACCGAGGGCGCATCCTGCGTACAGGTGGGTGTCGAGGCCGACGACGTCGTGACCGGCAGCCTGCAGCATCGGTACCATCACCGCTCCGATGTAGCCGTCATGACCGGTGACCAGGATCCTCATGGCGTCCCTCGAACGATGGTGGGCTCGGGGACAGGGACGATGAACCGCCCGCCCCGAGCGGCGTACTCGGACTGCTGGGCCATCACCTCTTCGGCAAAGTTCCACGCCAACAGGAGCAGGTAGTCCGGCATGCGGTCGGTGATCGCCTCCGGTCCGAGGACGGGTACGTGCACACCGGGCATGTACAGCCCCTGCTTGTGAGGGTTGCGGTCGGCCACGAACTCGATGCTGCGGCCATCCACCCCTGCGGCGTTCAACAGGACCGTGCCCTTGGCCGCGGCTCCATAGGCAGCCACGCGGGCGCCGTCGGCCACGAGCGCCTCGAGCATGTCGACGAGCTCGCGGGACAGGTCCTTCACCCGACCGGCGAAGCCCTCGAAGTAGGTGATCTGGCCCATCCCCAGCTCACGCTCCTCGGCGAGCAGATCGTCCACGGCGGGAGCGGCCGCAACTGTCCCCGAAGGCGCCGCGTACACCCTCAGCGAGCCCCCGTGGATGGGTATCCGCTCCACATCGACGACCTCCAGACCGTGGCGGTCGAGCAGCGAGCGGAAGGAGGTGAGCGAGTAATAGAAGAGGTGCTCGTGGTAGATGGTGTCGAACTCCAGCTTGTCGACCAGGTCCCGCACGTAGGGCGTCTCCACGATGGCCACCCCGTCGTCGGCCAGGACCCGACTGATCCCGCTGATGACGCCGTTGACGTCCGGGACGTGGGCCAGGACGTTGTTGGCATGGAGGACGTCCGCCCTCCGGCCCTCATGACGCAGTTGCTCGGCGACGTCGTGCCCGAAGAAGGCGGTGAGGGTGGGCACGCCGGCCGCCTCGGCGTCGGCTGCCACGTTCCGGGCGGGATCGATGCCAAGCACGGGTATGCCCGCCTCCACGTAGTGCTTCAGGAGGTAGCCGTCGTTGCTGGCCACCTCCATGACCAGGCTGTCCGCGCCGAGCCGGCGAAGCCCCATGACGCGCCGGACCAGCGTCTCGGCGTTGGACGTGACGGCGTCGGCGTAGGAGGAGAAGTATGGATAGTCGGTGAAGAGCTGCTCGGGCGGAACGGAGACCGTGATCTGGGCCAGCGCACAGGCGACACAGAACGCCAGCTCTAGGGGGTACCGCTGCTCGGCACCATCGAGCTGGTCCTCCCTGAGGAGGGCGTTCGCCAGTGGCTGCTCACCGAGCGAGAGCACCGTCTGCACAGCCGCGTGCCCGCAGCCCCTGCACGACGTCATTCAGACGAAGGTACCGGATACCGACGATCACCCAGGACTCTGGCAAGATCGCGGGGTAACGGTGGCACGATGCTCGTACGTGAGAAGTGCGTGGGCACTCGAGTGACCATGCCCGGGGCCCCGGCGTGAGGATCGTCTTCCTCTGCGATCAGTACCCACCGATCGTTTGGGACGGAGCGGGCACCTACACCCATGCCGCGGCGCACGCCCTCGCCGGGCTCGGCCATGACGTCCACGTCGTGGCCTGCGAGGGAAGACGGTGGTCGGACACCGTCGACGGCGGGGTGTCGGTGCACCGTCGCCCGGCTCTCACCCTCCCGGTGACCAAGCTGCTGGGCCCGTTCCGGCGCCTGGTGGTCGGCGCCCACAATCCCAGGGACTCCCTTTCGATCCGGGCCAGCCTCGCCGTGTCCTACGCCTTCTGGATGCGCGTGCTGGACCTGCGGCCCGACGTGGTGGAGACCCAGGACGGCGAGACCCGTGGCCTCTGGATCGCCATGCGCCGCTCCGTTCCCCTTGTCATCTACTTGCACACCCCGACGATGCTCGACGTGCGGCTCATGGGCCGGCCGTTGTCGTTGCGCGGGCGCCTCGCCGACCGCATCGACCGCCTCTCCTCGGACCGAGCAGACGTCCTGACCTCACCTTCGCAGTTGCTCGTCGACACCCTTCGCCGGTTTGGTTGGCTCGAAGGGAAGGAGCCGCAGGTCATTCCGCCGCCCGCACCGTCGGGTCCATGGGCGGAGGTCCCTTCGGCCCTCTCCACCGACTCCGTCGTCCTCACAGCCGGGCGCCAGGAGTGGAGGAAGGGCGGGGACGTACTCGTCGATGCACTGCCGAGGCTGCAGGGGATCGAAGGGGTCGAGGTCCTGTTCGCCGGTGCCTCGTCAGGACGGGTCGGCGGTCGGCCTTACGACGAATGGCTCGGCGCCCGGGCCGACTCGTTGGGGGCGCGCTGCCGGTTCCTCGGCCCGGTGCCCCAAGCCGCCATGGCCGACCTCTACGCCCGCAGCCGGGTGGTCGCCATCCCCAGCCGGTTCGAGAACTTCTCGACGGTG
>JADDQT010000057.1 GCA_016781225.1 Actinomycetota bacterium | reverse complement strand
CCGCCTCAGTTCAACAACCTGGGGGACAACCTCTCGGGCGCGTCGACCGCGCCATAAATCTTCAGCGAGGTTCCTCCGCGGCTAGCCCCGAGGTGCCGTTTGGTGACGGCGACGAATGGCCACCGACAGGCTCAGTCAATCCGCCCTACGGTCCGGTCCTGACGTCTGCTCTCGCCCAAGCACGTCACCTTGAGCTGATCACGCCTGATCGTCGGGAGGGCGCTGGGAAGGAAGGCGCCGGTCCTTGATCTCGAATCGGGCCTGCCACCCCGCTTGAAGGGGTAAGCGCCGCGGACTGGGGAACGCAGCCCTGCCGGTCCATCGGCCTTGCGGCGGCATAATGGCGAGCGCCCAAGGGCGCGACCAAGGCGAAAGCGGTGCTGGACAACTTCAACGACAAGGTCAGCTTCATCTGGTCCGTCGCTGACCTGCTCAGGGGGGACTACAAGCAGTCGGAGTACGGGCGGGTCATCCTTCCCCTGGTCGTGTTGCGCCGGCTGGACTGCGTGCTGGCGCCTACGAAGTCCGACGTCCTCTCCCGCAGCGCACGGCTACCCGCTGGGTTGGAGAACGTCGAGCCGGTGCTCAAGAAGGCGGCGGGCCACGAGTTCTACAACGTCTCCAGGTTTGATCTCCCCAGGCTTCTCGACGATCCGAACAACCTCGGGCACAACCTGAAGGGGTACATCGCCGGCTTCTCCCCGGCCGCTCGGGACGTGCTTCACCGCTTCGGCTTCGACGTCCATATCGACCGGCTGGAGAAGTCCCGCCTCCTCTACCTGGTCGTCTCCCGGTTCTGCGACATCGACCTCCACCCCGACGTCGTGTCCAACACCGAGATGGGCTACGTCTACGAGGAGCTGGTGCGGCGCTTCTCGGAGCAGTCGAACGAGACCGCCGGTGAGCACTTCACCCCACGCGAGGTGATCCGGCTCATGGTCAACCTCCTCTTCGTCAACGACGAGGAGGCGCTGGCTCGCCCCGGTGTCATCCGGACGCTCTACGACCCGGCTTGCGGCACGGGCGGCATGCTCTCGGTGGCCGAGGAGTACCTGCGCCACCTCAACCCGGAGGGCCAGCTGCGGGTGTTCGGCCAGGAGCTCAACGACGAGACCTACGCCGTGTGCCGCTCGGACATGATGCTGAAGGGCCACGACGCCGAGAACATCTATCCCGGCAACAGCTTCACCCACGACGGGCTCCCCGGCCGCACCTTCGATTACATGCTCGCCAATCCACCCTTCGGCGTGGAGTGGAGGAAGGTGGCCGACCACATCAAGGTAGAACACGAGACGCAGGGCTTCAGCGGCCGCTTCGGCGCGGGCCTGCCCCGCATCAACGACGGATCGCTGCTGTTCCTCCAGCACATGCTGTCCAAAATGAAGCCACCCAGCCAGGGCGGCAGCCGGCTGGCCATCGTGTTCAACGGCTCGCCGCTGTTCACCGGCGGTGCCGGTTCGGGGGAGTCGGAGATCCGCCGCTGGATCATCGAGAACGACTGGCTGGAGGCTGTGGTGGCTCTGCCAGACCAGCTCTTCTACAACACGGGTATCTCCACCTACTTCTGGGTGCTCACCAACCGCAAGACGCCCGAGTGCCAGGGCAAGGTGCAGCTGGTGGACGCGAGGGACTACTGGACCAAAATGCGCCGCAGCCTGGGCGAGAAGCGCAAGCAGATCAGCCAGGAGCAGATCACGGAGATCACCCACCTCTATGCGGACTTCACCGAAGGCGAGCGGGTCAAGATCTTCCCGAACGAAGCCTTCGGCTACCAGCGGATCACCGTGGAGCGCCCGCTGCGGTTGCGTTGGGACGTTTCGGCTGAATCGCGCTCTCGGGTCGCCGAGGCCAAGCCTGTCGCCAAGCTGGAAGAGTCTGTTCGGGAGAAGTTCCTCGCCGCGCTGAGCGACCTGGAAGGCCGGTCGTTTACGAGAGCGGCGGAGCTGGTGGATGCGCTGGCCGTGCCCCTGGCCGACCTGGGCGCCACCCGCAGGCCGGTGGAGAAGACGGTGCTCGACGTCCTCGCCGTTCGTGACCCCGATGCAGCACCGGTGACGGACAAGAAGGGCAACCCGGAGCCCGACCCCGAGCTAAGGGACCACGAGAACGTTCCCTTGCCAGCGGTGCCCGTGCGCTTCGAGCCCGACCCGACTGAGCGCCTGACCTCACCGGAGTACCGAGAGGCGGTGGACGAGTACGTGCGCGCCGAGGTGCTGCCCTTCGTGCCCGAAGCCTGGGTGGACCACACCAAGACGAGGATCGGCTACGAGGTCCCACTGACCCGCCACTTCTACAAGTACGTCCCACCCCGGCCCCTGGAGGAGATTGACGCCGAGATCAAGTCCTTGGAGGCAGAGATCCAGTCGCTGCTTAACGAGGTGACGGAATGAGCGACTGGAGGCACCTTCGGCTCGACTGGGTTGCCGCTGAGGAGAGAAACACTGCTGTTCCCGCTGTCCTGGGTCAGGAAGTCTTTCACTACAGCATCCCGGTGCTCGACGAAACGGGTGAAGGAAGGCTGGAAGATGCTGCTGAGATTGGTAGCGGCAAGCTGGTGCTGAGCGGCGGCGAGGTCTTGATCTCGAAGTTGAATCCAAGGAAGAGCAGAGTTCTGATTGCCCAGCGCCATGCGTACCCAACTGTTGCCTCGACGGAATTCATCGCCCTGCGGCTTAGTCCCTTCCTGAACGACCGCTTTCTGAAGTACCTGCTCCGCTCAGACACGACGCGCCAGCATCTGGATGGGGCTGTTCAGTCGGTTACCCGAAGTCAGCAGCGCGTCGATCCCGCGTTGTTGACGAAGATGTGGGTCTCGTTGCCACCTCCACGGCAGCAAAGAGAGATCGCCGACTTTCTTGACGCGGAGACCGCTCGCATCGATTGCCTCATAGAGAAGAGGCAGCGGATGGTGGAGCTGCTGGATGAACGCCGAAGTCTCCTTGTCGAGCAGTCAATTCGTAGGGCAGCCGAACGCTGCGGGATGTCGCCGCTGAAGCGAGCCGCTCGAAGAGTTGAGGTTGGGATCGTCGTCACGCCAGCCAGCTGGTATGCGGACGCCGGCGTCATCGCGCTCCGGGGCGTCAACGTGCGCCCAGGCGAGATCGTCCTGGACGATCTCGTCCGGATCAGCGACGAGGGGCACCGATTCCACGGGAAGTCCGCCTTGCATGCTGAGGACGTAGTTGTTGTCCGCACAGGCAAGGCCGGAGCGGCCGCCGTCGTACCGCAAGAGCTGGATGGTGTGAACTGCATCGACCTCGTCATCGTGCGGCCTGGACCAGATCTCGTGCCCAAGTTCCTTGAGTTCGTGCTCAACTCAGACTGGTCGCAGAAGCACATTGTCGAGTACTCAGTGGGAACGATCCAAAGTCACTTCAACGTCGGTGCGATGAAGGCGCTGCCCATCCCACTTCCCTCGTTGGACGAACAGAAGCGCATGTTGGAGCAGATGACGCGATTGACGCGGAAGCTGGACCGTCTCGCGTTAAAGGTGCGACGCCAGATCGAGCTCCTCAAGGAGCGGCGGCAGGCGCTGATCACGGCCGCTGTCACCGGCGAGCTAGACGTCACCAAGGGGGCGGCGTAGTTGCCCGGTCCCTACACCGAGCTGGCTTTCGAGGACGCCATCGGGCATTGGCTGCTGACGGAAGGCGGATACGAGAAGGGCGTTGGCTCGCACTACGACCGGGTGCGGGGACTGGACACAGCGGAGCTGGTCGCCTTCATCGGCGCCACGCAGATCGATGCCTGGAACCGCCTGCTCGCGCTCCACGGCGGCGATGCCAATCTGGCCCAGCGAAAGTTCGCCGACCGCCTCGCCCGCCAGATCGACGCCCGGGGCACCGTGGACGTGCTGCGCCACGGCGTCGAGGACTTGGGCGTGCTCATCCGGCTGGCGTACTTCCGGCCGGCGTCGGGTCTGAACCCCGAGCTCGAAGCTCGCTACGCCGCCAACCGCCTCACGGTCACCCGCCAGCTCCACTACTCAGGCGACGTCAACGCCTCGGTGGACTTGGCCCTGTTCGTGAACGGGCTGCCGGTGGCCACCGCCGAGCTGAAGAACCCGCTCACCGGCCAGTCGGTGGAGCACGCCATGGCCCAGTACCGGGTGGACCGGGACCCCAGGGACGTGCTGTTCGGCCGCCGGGCGGTGGTGCACTTCGCCGTCGATCCCGACGTGGTGATGATGACCACTTCGCTGCAGGGCAGGAGCACGCGCTTCCTCCCGTTCAACCAGGGCAGCGCCGGTCCCGGTCGGGCGGGCGGGGCCGGCAACCCGCCCAACCCCAAAGGTCACGCCAGCTCCTACCTGTGGGAGCAGGTGTGGCAACGCCACGCCTGGCTCGACGTCCTGGCCCGCTTCGTCCACGTGGAGCAGTCCGCTCCAGGCAAGAGGTCCAAGGCGGCGCGAAACGGGGGGACCCTCATCTTCCCCCGCTTCCATCAGTGGGATGCCGTCCGCACGCTCGAGGCCGCCGCCAGGGTGGACGGGCCGGGCGCCAACTACCTGGTGCAGCACTCGGCAGGGTCGGGCAAGTCGAACACCATCGCCTGGTTGGTCCACCGCCTGGCCTCCCTGCACGACGCCACCGATGTCAAGGTGTTCGACAAGGTGGTGGTGATCACCGACCGGCGGGTGCTCGACCGCCAGCTACAGGACACCATCTACCAGTTCGAGCACGCCCACGGCATGGTGGCCAAGATCGACCAGCACTCGTCGCAGCTGGCCGAGGCCATCGGCAGCGCCGAGGCCAAGATCGTCATCACCACGCTGCAGAAGTTCCCCTTCGTGGTGGACGAGGTGCGCAGCCTCCCCGGCCGTCGCTACGCCGTGGTCATCGACGAGGCTCATTCCTCGCAGAGCGGTGAGGCGAGCAAGGAGATGAAGGCGGCGCTGGCCGGTACGGCGGCGGGACCGGTGGCCGAGCTGATCGGCGAGGACGAGGGCCCGGACTCACAGGACTTGGTGGCCGCAGCGGTGGAGGCGTCGGCCAGGGCCAGGGGCCGCCAGGAGAACCTGTCTCTGTTCGCCTTCACGGCCACGCCCAAGGCCAAGACCCTGGAGCTGTTCGGCGCCCCGGTGACCGAGGCGGGGCAGACCACTCACCGGCCCTTCCACCTCTACTCGATGCGCCAGGCCATCGAGGAGGGCTTCATCATGGACGTGCTGGCCAGCTACACCACCTACGCCAGCTACTTCCGCCTGGCCAACGGCGGCGTGGACGACCCCGAGGTGGACAAGAAGAAGGCGGCGGCCAAGATCGCCGCTTATGTCTCGCTCCATCCCGAGCACGTGGCCCAGAAGGCCCGCATCATCGTCGACCACTTCCGGGCGTTCACGGCCAAGGAGATCGGCGGCAAGGCCAAGGCCATGGTGGTGTGCCGGTCCCGCCTGCACGCCGTTCGTTTCCGCCTCGCCATCGACGCCTACCTGGCCGAGCAGGGCGTGCCGGACGTCAAGGCCATGGTGGCTTTCTCGGGAACCGTGGTCGATCCGGATACAGGGGCGGAGCTCACCGAGGCGAGGATGAACGGCTTCTCGGAGGCCGAGACCGCCGAGCAGTTCGCCATGCCCGAGCATCGGGTCCTGGTGGTGGCGGAGAAGTTCCAGACCGGCTTCGACCAGCCGTTGCTGCACACCATGTTCGTGGACAAGAAGCTGGCCGGCGTCAACGCCGTGCAGACCCTGTCTCGCCTCAACCGCATCCGTACCGAGAAGGCCAGCACCTTCGTGCTCGACTTCGTGAACGACGCCGATGAGATCGTGAAGGCGTTCGCCCCCTTCTACGAGGAGGCCCGGGCCGCACCCACCGATCCCAACGAGCTGTTCGACGCCCGCAACGCCTTGGAGGCGTTCGGCGTGCTCCGCCAAGATGAGATCGACGCCTTCGCGGAGGCCTGGTTCTCGGCCGACACCGGGGACAAGGCGCTGCACGCCAAGCTGTACGTCCACCTCGATCCCGCCAGGGAGCGCTTCGTGGAGCTGGACGAGGACGACCAGGAGGAGTTCCGCACGGCCCTCGAGCGGTTCGTCAACCTCTATGCCTTCCTCGCCCAGGTGTTCCCGCTCAGCGACAGCCAGCTCGAGAAGCGCTACGCCTACTGCCGCCTACTGAAGCTGCGCCTGCCCAGGCGCTCCCCGGTGTCCATCGACGTCGACATCGAGCTCACCCATCTCCGAGTGGCCAGAACCGGTGAGCACCACCTCGCCCTTGGCGGTGACGCCACGCCGCTGGTGGCCTTCCCGCCCGGCGGTGGGGCCAGCAGCTACCTGCCCGGCTTCGAGCCGTTGTCGGTGGTCATCGAGCGGTTCAACGAGACGTTCGGCCTCACCCTCACCGAGGCCGACGCCCTCCACCTCGAAGGGATCGTGGCCGACATGGCCGCCAGCCCGGCCATGCAGCAGCAGGCGGCGGCCAACACCGTGGAGAACTTCGGCATCCCCTTCGGCGAGGCGTTCACCGGCGCCGTCGTCGACCGCATGACCAGCGCCGAGGACCTCACCGTCCGCCTGCTGGACGACCAGCACTTCAAGCGCCAGGTGAGCGCCTGGCTCCTTCCCCAGGTGTACGAGAAGGCCAGGGTGGCCTACCAGAAGAGCTGTCCCATCGGTGATCTGCTGGCCAGGGGCGAGGACCAGCACCTGGAGCTCAAGTCCACGCTGCGCTGGGACCTGGGGGAGGGCGCCAAGAGCAAGCTGGTGGAGACGGCCTCGCTCAAGACGGTGGCCGCCTTCCTGAACAGCCCCTACGGCGGCACGTTGCTGATCGGCGTGGGCGACCACGCCGGCATCGTGGGACTCGACCATGACTACGCCACCTTGCACAAGGAGGGCAGGGACGATCGCGACGTCTTCCAGCTCCACCTCACCCAGCTCGTGGCCAGCGCCGTGGGGCTGGCTGCGGCGGCCAACGTCACCACCGCCATCCACCACGTCGACGGTCACGACGTCTGCCGGGTCCACGTGGAGCCTTCGGGCCACCCCGTGTTCGCCACGGTGCACACGCCCAAGGGCAAGAAGGCGGTCTTCTACGTGCGGATCAACAACGCCACCAGGGCCATTGAGGACGACGTCGAGATCCAGAGGTACATCGCCCAGCGGTGGGGGACGGGGAGCGGCCAGTCGGACCAATCGGATTCCGATGACCGGCCTGTCGTCGCCGTCTTCGAGAACGGCTTGTGGAACGGCCGGACCCTCGCAGACTGGCTGCAGGTGGCGGTAGACGACATCGTTGCGGCGTTCGAGCCCCGCCAGGTGATCGTGTTCGGCTCGGTGGCCCGGGGCGAGGACGGTCCTGACAGCGACCTCGACCTCATGGTGGTGCTCGACCGTGTGGAGGCTGCACAACGACTGGATGTGATGGCCAGGCTGCGCCGCTGCATCACCGCGCCCGTGCCGGTGGACGTGATGGTGACTGACCCCGAGGAGATCGAACGTCGAAAGGACGTTCCCGGGTCGGCTCACTACTGGCCGCTGCGGGAGGGCAAGGTCGTCTATGACAGGGCGGCCTGAAGCCGAGCAGGAGGTCGGCCGGTGGCTTCAGGAGGCGCAGGAGGAGCTACGTGTGGCCCGATACCTGTCGGAAGCCGAGGAGCTACCCGCCCGTGCGGCCTGCTTCCACGCCCACCTCGCCGCCGAGAAGGCGCTCAAGGCGCTTGTCCTGCGCAACGGAAGCGCCATCCCGCGCGTCCATGACCTCGTTGCGCTCGAACGCATGCTGCCCGCCGACTTACGTTCGCTTGTCGACCCGGACGACCTGGATCTGCTCAACCCGTGGGCCATGCAGGGTCGCTATCCCGCAGACCTGGCGGAGGTGCCGGGGAAGCGCGTCGCGGACATCGTGCAAGCGGCCAGCCGGATGGTCGCCGCCGCCGAAGCCGCCTTGTGAGTTGACAGGTCTCGATTGGGTTCAGACCAGCCTTCGCCGCCTGGCCAGAGCCAGGAGTCCGACACCGCCCATGACCAGGCCGCCCGCCAGGGTAAGCAGGCGGCCCAACTCCCTTCCGGTGGCGGGAAGCTCCGATGAGCGACGCGACGATGCCGGTGAGACCGACTTCACGCTTGCCAGAGCCGGACGAGGGGGAAGAGGCGCCACCGAAGCCGGGCGTTGGAGGGTGACGCCGGCGACCATGGGACCGACCCACCGCTTCACCGCCGTGACCGTCTGGGTGTTGCCCCCGGCGTCCACGAACGAGGCCTGCACCGTGTCCTCGCCTGGGCCGCCGCTGCCCGTCCACGTGAAGCGCGCCTGGCCGTTGGCGTCCGTGGTTCCGGTGCCCCGGACGCCAACGTTGGGCCCCGCGGTGACCACGAACGTCACCTGCACTCCGGCCTGGACCGCCCCCGTGGTGTTGCGGACGGTGGCCGTCACCGTGTGGATGGTGCCGACGGCGTTCTCCCCTGACGACGGCTCCAGCGTGATGCTTCCGGGAAGCTGGACGGAGGAGCCGCCGATGATCACCGCCGCGTTGTTGCCCGCCGCGTCCTGTACGGTCGAAGAGCGGGCCAGCACGTTGAGGCCGCCCAGATCACCCTGAAAGTAGTTGTGCCAGGGTCCCGCGTTGACATCGTTCTCGGTGATACCCGGAAAGGCCGCTCTTCCCTCAGGGGTGAGCTGCAGATCCTGGGCGCTGTTGTCGACAGTCGTGGCACCGGGAAGAAGGCCGGACAGCCAGCGGTAGTCCGTGCCGTGGGAAAGCAGCCCGCCGCCGCTGTTCACGAAGTCGGCGATGGTGGTGGCGTTGGCCTGGAGGGCGGTGCCCTCGGTGGGGTCGTCGTTCAGGTCGTTCGAGGCATCGGTCCCGGAGATCCAGATGATGGCCGGTCTCGTTTGGCCCCCCCTCAGGCTGGAGAAGAAGGCAGTGATGTTGGAACCGCCGTTGTAGTACGTAACGCCGAGGCCAGCTGCAGTGGCCGCGCTCTTGATGGCGGCCCCCGCACCGGACCCCGTGTCGGCTGATCCGAGCGCAGCCACGCTGTTGTTGTTGGACCGCCTGACGTTGGGCTTGATGTTCTCGAGCGCCCGCTGGATGTACAGCCAGCCGGTGTTGTTGACCCCGCCCGATGCGCCGCCGTGGTCCGTCAGGTCGTCGCCGCCCAGGATCACCGGCCCACCCAGGGCAGTGGCCCGCACCGATGTGGCGGAGGTACCCGACGCGGCGTTGGACGTGGGCGGCGCCGACGTGCTGGACGAGGTCGAGGCGGGGATCGAGGCTGACGTGGAAGACGTTGCAGCCGGGGCAGGGGCCGGTCTTGACGTTGACGGACTCGACCCTGAAGGGCTTGACGTTGAAGGGCTTGATGTTGACGGGTTGGAGCCCGGTGACCCAGAGGGGGACGAGGAGCCGGTGGATCCCGAAGCAGCCGGGGACGAAGAGGCCCCCGAAGAAGCCGATTTGGAGCCTGACGGCTGGCCCGCCGCCGCGGACGTGGGCCCTGGCGATCCGGTCTGCTGCTGGGCCTCGGCAACGGCCTCGGCGCCGAACACCCCTCCGGCCACGAGGATGCCCCCGACCACCACCTTCGGCATGCGGCGCTTGATCGAGCGCCTCAACGACCGTTCGAAAGACATGGCCCCCCTTGCCACCCTTACCGGTTGGCTGGTGGCGCCGGGAGTCTAAGCGCCTACGGCGCCAGCGCAAGTGGTCATGCCGAGCGTGGGAAACTTCCGCCTGTCGGCGCTTGGCAGATCCCTGCTCAGTGGCTCCTAGTACCCGCCCGTGACTCCCTGACGGGAGCGATGAGCCGGTCCGCAACCGCACCGGTGACGAAGGAGTAGACCGCCTTGTGGAGGACGTCGATGCCTTGCTCCTTGCGGGGCCAGGTCCATGGTGGCGCTCCCACCCCGGTTGCATTCTCCAGCGTCTGGTCAGTCGCCAGCCGCACGACCGTGTGGGCGAGCGAGGCGCGGGGGCCGCGCAGCCCACTGGCCGCCCACACGCCCCGCAAGGCCCCGACCACGAGCCCGG
>JADDQT010000056.1:8578-9879 GCA_016781225.1 Actinomycetota bacterium | reverse complement strand
GGTCCTACGTGAACTTGTGAAGCGCGCAAACGTTGCCTGACGCGGCACTAGCCGGTCATGGGCCGCAAGCGTCCTTGGACAGACGACCAACTCAAGGAGGCGGTGGCGCAGGAGAAGAGCTTCGCCGCCGTGCTCAGAAGGCTTGGTTACCGACCAAGTGGGGGCATGCACTCGGCAATCACCTTTCACGTCAACAGGTTGGGACTAGATACAACCCATTTCACGCGTCAGGGTTGGGCGAGAGGAACGAGGGGTGTGACGTCGCATCCGCGCCCGTTGGTCGAAGTGCTGGTGGCGGCTTCCAGCTACACCAACGTGGGGAAGCTTCGGATACGACTCATTCGTGAAGGCTTGAAGTCGCCTCAGTGTGAATCCTGCGGAATGAGCCAGTGGCTCGGGGAGCGGATAGCGCTCGAGCTCGACCACGTGAATGGCGACCGTAGAGATCATCGGCTCGAGAATCTTCGTATTCTCTGTCCCAACTGCCACGCTCAGACCGAGATGTGGTGTCGATCAAAGAATCGTTTGAAGCCGACGTAGCCCAACTGGTAGAGGCACGGCGCTTAGGTCGCCGAAAGTGAGAGTTCGAATCTCTCCGTCGGCACTCTGCACGAGGGTCGGAAGGGATGCAGTCCTTCTTCACACGCAGAGCAGGCCTTCGGCCAGGGCACGGAAGGCCCGTCCCCGATGGGAGAGGGTGTTCTTCTCGGCCGGGGTCATCTGAGCGAATGTGCGCCCCCCACAGCCCGAAGGCGCGAAGACGGGATCGTAGCCGAAGCCCCCGCTCCCCATCCGCTCGGTGGTGATCTCGCCCTCCACCACGCCCTCGGTCACGACCTCACGGCCTTCGGGGAAGAGGGCGATGGCCACCGTGCGGAACCGGGCCCGGCGGTCCTCTTCGCCCTCCAGAGCGGCCAGCAGCTTGTCCACATTGGCGGCGTAGGTGGCGCCCACGCCGGCGTAGCGGGCGGAGACCACGCCGGGCGCGCCGCCCAGGGCGGTGACCTCTAGGCCGGTGTCGTCGGCCACTGCGGGCTGGCCGGTGGCGTCCACCAGAGCCCTCGCCTTGAGGCGGGCGTTGTCCTCCAGGGTCTCCCCCGTCTCGTCCACGTCCGGGACCTCGGGCGGGCGGGGAAGGACCTCGAAGCCGTGCAGGATGGCGGCGATCTCCGCCGCCTTGTCCGGGTTCGCCGACGCCAGCACGAACCGCACGGTCGGGGCTAGCGGGGCTCGGGGGGCGCGGCGAGCACCGCGGCCTGCAGCTCGAGGATCGTGGCGATCCCGTGCTCGGCCAGGGACAA
>JADDQT010000056.1:0-8544 GCA_016781225.1 Actinomycetota bacterium | reverse complement strand
CCCTCAGCCGTTCCCTGGACCTCCACGAACCGCCCCGACGACGTCATGGCCACGGTCATGTCCACCTCGGCACGGACGTCTTCGGAGTACTCCAGGTCGAGCATGGGCACGGCATCGACCACACCCACCGACACCGCGGCGCACGCCTCGATGACGGGATGGGCGGCCAGGCCCTTCTGCTTGGCCCGTCGGGAGAGCGCGTCGTGGAGGGCCACGTAGGCGCCGCAGACCGAAGCCGTGCGGGTACCGCCGTCGGCCTGGAGCACGTCGCAGTCGAGCACCACCTGCACCTCGCCCATGGCCGCCCGGTCGGTGACCGCCCGCAGGCTGCGCCCGATCAGGCGCTGGATCTCCTGGGTACGGCCGGACTGCTTGCCCCTGACCGCTTCCCGGTCGACTCGGTCGGCCGTGGAGCCCGGCAGGAGGGAGTACTCCGCCGTCACCCAGCCCTTGCCCGTGCCCTGCATCCAGCGGGGCACCCGCTCGTCGACGGAGGCCGTGCACAGCACCTTCGTCCGCCCCATGGTCACGAGCACCGAGCCGGCGGCGAGCTCGGTGAAGTCCCGCTCGAAGCTCACCGTCCGCAGGTCGTCGGGCCCGCGTCCGTCCCGCCTCATATCTGGTACTCGGCGTGAGTCTGGGCCATGGTCACGGCCTGACGGTAGGCGCTGCTGCCCTCGTCCATGGCCTGCTGCTGGTCGACCACTGGCCACACATGGGTCAGCACGAGCCGTCCCACGCCGGCCTCCCTTGCCATGGCGCCGGCCTGGCGGGCGCTCAGGTGGGAGCTGCCCGGTCTCTCCCGATCGGCCAGGTACGTGGCCTCGCAGAGCGCCAAGTCGATGCCGGCCCCCAGCGCCTCGAAGGACCAGCCCGGCCCGGTGTCGGCCGAATAGGCCAGCGAGCGTTCGCCGGCGTCGATCCTCACGGCCAGGGTCTCGGGCGGGTGGTCGGTGCGCGAGAACCGCAGGCCCAGACCGCCGAGCTCGACCTGGTCTCCGTCGCTGACCACGTTCCAGTCCAGGACCGTCTCGAAGTCTGGATAGAGGCGCCGCCCCACGCCCGCCGTGGCATAGACGGGCACGCCCGCCCGCTCCACGACGTAGCCACATGCCACGCGGAAGCCCTCGATGTCACTGCAGTGGTCGGGATGCTCGTGGGACAGCACCACGGCGTCCACGTCGTGCAGGCTGACATGGCGCTGGAGGTTGGCCATGGTGCCCGAGCCGGCGTCGAGCCACACGGTGACGCCGCCGCCTCGAACCAGGTAACCGCTGCAGGCGCTGTCGGGGCCCGGATAGCTCCCGCTGCAGCCGAGCACGGTGAGGCTGAGCGCCGGGGTCAGGCCCACGACCACTGCTCGACCTCGTCGACCTCCCGGCCGAGCAGCCGGGAGCCCATCTCCCGGAACCACCCCACGTCACCGGAGGAGACGAAGCGGTGGGCACCCTTCCCGGCGCTCCGGCGCACCTGGCCCGTCTCCTCGAGGATGGCCCGCACCTCGAATGCCGTCTCGTCGGCCGAGGACACCAGGACCACGTCACGGCCCATCACCTCGCCGATGGTGCGGGCCAGGAACGGGTAATGGGTGCAGCCGAGCAGCAGGGTGTCGACCCCCGCCTCCTTCACCGGCGCCAGCAGGCGCTCGGAGAGGACGTGCACCTGCTCGGTGTCGGTCTCCCCCCGCTCCACGAACTCCACGAAGCCCGGGCAGGCACAGGCATGGAGCCGTACTCCCGCCCTCTGGAGGTACACCGCCCGCTGGTAGGCACCCGACGCGACGGTGCCCACCGTTCCGATGACGCCCACCCTGCGGTTCCGAGTGGCGGCCACGCACGCCCGCACGCCCGGCTCGATCACGCCCACGAGGGGCACGTCGTGCTCGAAGCGGAGAAGGTCGAGGGCGGCCGCCGAGGCCGTGTTGCACCCGACCACCACCATCTTCACCTGGTGGCGCTTGACCAGCATGGACGTGATCTGGCGGGAGAAGGAGCGGACCTCGTCCAGGTGGCGGGGGCCGTACGGGTACCGGGCGCTGTCACCGAAGTACACGATCTCCTCGCCGGGCAGCAGGTCGATCAGGGCCTTGGCCACGGTGAGGCCGCCGAAGCCGCTGTCGAACACGCCGATGGGCCGATCGTCCACGAGAGGGAGACACTAGGACCGCCCAGGGCCGGAGGGCGATCTAGAAGTAGATGATCCGCCGAGCCCGATCGACGACGGTGTCGATGTCCTCCGTCCAGGCGCCCGTGGAGAGGTACTTCCAGCCCCCGTCGGCGACCACCACGACGATGGTGCCGTCCTCGATCTCGGCCGCGCACTTGGCCGCGCCGGCCATGGCCGCACCCGAGGAGATCCCGCAGAAGACCCCCACCTCGATCAGTCGTCTCGTCCACTCCACCGACTCGCGGGGACCCACGATCTTCTTGCGGTCGAGCAGGTCATAGCCCTCGTTGTCGCTGAAGACTGGGGGCACGAAGCCCTCGTCGAAGTTCTTGAGGCCGTCGACCATCTCGCCCGCGGGCGGCTCGACCGCCCACACCTGTATGGCCAGGTTGCGCTCCTTCAGGAACCGGCCCCCGCCCACCAGGGTGCCGCTCGTGCCCAGCCCCGCCACCAGATGGGTGACCTCCGGGCAGTCCCGCCAGATCTCCGGCCCCGTCCCCTCGTAGTGAGCCTTGGGGTTGGCGGCGTTTCCGTACTGGAAGGGGAACCAGTAGTCGGGGTGCTCGACGGCCAGTCGCTGAGCCATGCGCATGGCGCCGTTGGAGCCCTGGCTCCCAGATGACGGGATGATCTCGGCGCCCCAGAGCTCGAGAAGCTGCTTGCGCTCCTCGGAGACGTTCTCGGGGAGCACCACCTTCAGCCGGTAACCCTTGACCTTGGCCACCATGGCCAGTCCGATCCCGGTGTTGCCCGAGGTGGACTCGAGGATGGTCTGTCCCGGACCGAGTACCCCGTCCTTCTCGGCCTCCTCCACCATGGTGAGGGCGATGCGGTCCTTCACCGAGCCGCCCGGGTTCTGGCCCTCGAGCTTGGCCAGTATCCGGGCCTTCGGGTTTGGGCTCAGCTTGCTGACGTCGACCAGAGGGGTGTTCCCTATGAGGTCGAGGATGCTGGCGTAGAGGGCCACGGGCTCAGCCGTCACCCCCGGCAACGGCGGGAAGGATCGAGATCACATCCCCCTCGCTGAGCTTGGTGTCGAGCTTGTCGAGGTAGCGCACATCGTCGTCGTTGACGTACACGTTCACGAACCGGTGCAGCGTGCCGTCGTCGGTGACCACCTGGCCGGCCAGACCGGGGAACTGGCGGACCAGGTCTTCGACCGCATCGCCAAGGGTGTCGCCGTTGGCCTGCACCGTGGCCTGGCCCCCCGCATGCTGGCGCAACACGGTTGGCATACGAACGTCAATGGGCACGGCCCCTCCTCGAAGTTGTCATCGATTGTTGACCGATCTGCTCCGGATTCTACAGGCCCTCGACCACGACCGGCTCCTCGGCCACGTTGCCGTCCTCGATGCGGTACGAGCGCACCACAGCCTCGCCGTGACGCAGCGACACCAGCACGTAGTGCCAACCTGGGTCGGGCGCCTTGTCCACGTCGGTGGGCGACGGATAGGCGTCGGTGTGGGTGTGGGAGTGGAACACCCCGATGACCTCGAGACCACGCTCGTCGGCGTCGCGGTCGGCGCGCAGGAAGCCCAGTGAGTCCAGGGTGTAGGTGCGGGCCGACTCGTCCACGTTCTTCACCGGGTAGCAGACCTCGGCGGTGCCGGCGCCGGGAGGGCCGGCCAGCAGGCCGCAGGCCTCCTCGGGAACCCGGTCGAGGCAGTGGCCGACCATCTGGCGATGCACGTCGGGAGCCAGGCGCAGCACCGGGCGAGGGTACCCTCAGCGGGTGTCGGCCGACCGAGCACGCCCCGTGGCCCAGAACCGCAGGGCCCGCCACGACTACGAGGTGATCGACACCTTCGAGTGCGGCATCGCTCTCCAGGGCAGCGAGGTGAAGTCCCTCCGAGAGGCCAAGGTGCAGCTGCGGGACGCCTACGGGCGCGTCGAGGACGGCGAGCTGTGGCTCTACGGGGTCCACGTCTCGCCCTACGCCTTCGCCACCGGGGTAGGTGCCCATGACCCGGATCGGCGCCGCAAGCTTCTCCTGCACCGCCGCCAGATCGACGAGCTACTGGGGCGCACGCGCCAGGAGGGGCTGACGCTCGTGCCCCTCTCGATCTACTTCAAGGACGGCCGGGCCAAGGTGGAGCTGGCCCTTGCCCGGGGCCGCAAGACCTACGACAAGCGCCACGCCATCGCCGCCCGGGATGCCACCCGGGAGGTGGAGCGCACATCGGCGGGGCGCCGCAAGCGAGGTGGGTGGTCTTAGCTTCGACGCCGGGTGTTGCCGACCTGAGCGGGTTATACTGACCGGTATGACTCACCGGGTGGGCGCCAAAGGACAGATTGTCATCCCCAAAGAGATGCGGGATGTGCTCGGCATCAAACCTGGGGACGAGGTGACATTCTGGCTGGACGGTGACCATGTCGCCGTTCGCCCCGAAGGGCTGCGCACCCCGCTGAAAGGCCGCTTCCCCGATACCAACCTCGCTGACGCTCTTCTCGAAGACCGCGTCATCGACCGTGAACGCGAAGACGAACACTGACCATCGTCCTGGACTCTTGGGCGGTCATTCGCTACCTGGAGGGCGCCGAGCCGGCTGCATCCCGGGTGGCTGAAGTGATCGAGGCTGAGCAACCGCTGATGAGCTGGATCAACGTCGGCGAGGTCTTCTACGTGGTCAGGCGAGCCCATGGCGAAGACGCGGCCGCGGAGACCATCCGGGACCTGCGGACCGTCGTCGCCGCCGCGCTACCGAGCCCAGAGCTGGTGCTCGACGCCGCGAGGATCAAGGCGGACCATCGCCTTTCCTACGCCGATGCCTTTGCCGCCGCCACCGCCATCGCCAACGACGCCGTACTGTTGACCGGCGACCCGGAGCTCCTAACCGAGGAGGGGCGCTGGCGCTGGGAGGACGTCCGTTCTGGTCCGTGACCACGGCCCGGACCGAGGGCCACCTCGGTGCCGGTACAATGAGCTCCAGCAAGAGGGGGTGACTGGCTTCGACTTCGGTAGTCGATGCAGGAGAAGCGAGCCGTGGTCTCCGGAACCACGCTAAAGAGCCGGAACAACAACACAAGCGCCGATACACGGCAACTTGCGCTCGCTGCCTAACAGCTAGCGCCGTCGGCCCGGCCCCAGCCCTGCGGACCGGTCGCCGGCGACATTCAGCGGGGCTCACCTGTCCGGCTCGTCAGCCGGCCGGACGGGGAAATTCAAGGTTGACTGTGACCCCTCGCCGGTGCCGGTGACGAGCGAGGGGTCGAGACAAGAACACCGGCTGCGCTCGGAGAAGGCCTGTTGAGAAGCTGAAGGACGCGGGTTCGATTCCCGCCACCTCCAAGAGCGCTCAGGAATGACCCTGAGCGCTGTTGGAGGTGCTCGAAGCCCCGTAGCGTTGAAGGATCTCCTCGGCCCAGGCAAGAGCGTCCTCAACCCGAATGCCGGATGGTTGAGGCTTCACCCAGAGTTCCAAGTTCGACAGCCGGTTATCGTCTCGGACGCCGTTCAGATGATGAACGGTCTCGTCGGTCAAGAGATGCCGCCCGAGCTGCTCCTCCATGACGAGGATGTGTTCGAAGACATATGGATGTCTTCGGGCACGAGGATGGCCAGGCGCTCGCACCATGACGTAACCAGCCTTGTGATACGTGCGACCGCCGCGCCAGTTCTTGTTCTTCTCGGCGACCTCCGAACGACACTCCAAACGAGTTTGACTTTCCTTGTTTTGGTCGTCCACAGGAACACAAGCCGCGTGAACGACACGCCGGACAGCGAAGATGACGACTCGATGGCCGGAAGCGCCTTCCGCACTGCACGCACGTCTTCACGGGTGAAGCATAGCGAACACAAGTTCGGCTCCGGAGGGGCGGGGCTGAACAGCCGTGCCTGGACGAATCACCAGCGCCCTGGGCGGATTCGAGTTTGGTCAGCACAGGCACCCTTGACTGGCGGGCGGGGCGTATCGTGGAGGCGTGGCGACTGATCCGCTCGACCTCGACGACAGCTTCTGCGCCGTCGTCGACCGCGTCCGCAACGAGGTCACCATGGCGGGCGAGGACAAGGCACCTGCCGCGGGTGAGTACGTTTCGCCCTTCGGTCCGGAGGAGCGTGACGCCATCATGCGACTGCTCCGCGACGGCACCTACCACAGGGCTGCCGCCCGCGTCGGGGAGGAAGACCCCGAGCTCTCGGACCAGTAGCAACTGACCCTGGGGCGAACAGTGGTCTTGGTCATAGACGACGCCCTGCTGTTGACGGTCCTGGCCGGTACGGCATCCAGGCGCGAAGGGCGGCGCGAGAGGCGCCGGGTTCCTGCTTGGGACTGGATGCCCCAAGGGACCAGCTTGGGCGGGTCTGGCAAAGGCCCCGCTGGCTGGCGGTAGCCTGCCTGTTCTCGTGGCTCCATGATCTACCGCATCCTCGCCGGCGCCGTCGTGTCCCTGCACTTCGGTTTCATCCTGTTCGCCGCCACCGGAGCGCTGCTGACCTGGCGGTGGCCGCGGCTGGCGTGGGCCCACCTACCGGCCTCGGCCTGGGGCGTCGGCTCTGTGATCGTCGGCTTTCCATGTCCCCTGACGGCACTGGAGAAGACGTTGCGGCGCTTGGCAGGCGCCAGTGGTTACGAAGGCGGCTTCGTCGACCAATACATCGAGGGCGTCATCTATCCCCCGGAGTACAGCTCTTTCCTCCGCGCTGTGGCGGCGATGATGATCGTGGTCGGTTACGTGGGACTTCGTAGCCGGCTCACTCTGTGACGATCCGAGTATGGATGCGAGCGTCCCCTCCGAAGAATCGGCCCTGAAACAGGCAGCGGAACGGTGGCGTCAAACCGTCCGCGATTGGGCCATACCCCAGGCCATCGTCGACAACGCCCCTGAGCCAAAGTGGTCGTTCGAACCCGAGATGTTTCGGTGGTGCCCGGAAGAAGATGCCAAGCAACCGCTGCGGCCGTCGCGCCGGCGCGCCCTCGAGGCGCTCCCGGAAGGAGGGTCGGTCCTCGACGTCGGAGTAGGCGGTGGTGCCTCCAGCTTGGGACTGGTGCCCAAGGCAGGATTCATCACCGGTGTGGACAGTCTCGAGGCCATGCTCGAGTTGTTCCAAGCCAGCGCCCGCGCCGCCGGCGTCGAGGCCCGAGCCGTCCTGGGGGCGTGGCCCGACGTCGTCGACGAGGTAACCGCCGCCGATGTCGCCGTGTGTCACCACGTCATCTACGGCGTGACGGAGATCGAGGACTTCATCCTCGCGCTGACTGCTCGAGCCCGTCACCGCGTCGTGCTCGAGCTCTCGACGAACCCTCCCCAACGCGGGCTCAATCCGCTGTGGAAGGCCCTGCACGGAATCGAGCGGCCCGACCGCCTGGTCGCCGACGAGGCCGAGGCGGTGCTGCTCTGCATGGGCCTCGGGGTCGAGCGTGAGGACATCGTCCTGCCGCCTCGCAGCCAGGAGGTCACCCCTGAGTTGGTGTCGTCCGTGCGCCGGCGGCTCTGTGTCGGTGAGGACCGCGATCCGGAGATCGACGAGTTCTTGCGTGCGCGGACTCCGGAGGAGCAGAGAGTGGTTGCTCTGTGGTGGCCGGGAGCGGCCTAGCCCAGACCAGTGGGCGGGTGAGGGTCCGCTTCGCCCAGGTTCAACCAGCTCGCGACGCCAACCCGAGGGCGTACTCCGCCCACCACTGCCCGGCTGCAGGCCCGCCGTTGCAAGTGCCGTCGGACTCGCCGGGAACTTGACCCAGAGCAGAGCGTCGAGCCGGGCGACCCCCGTTGCCGCGGTCGGCGGGGTGCCCAGGGCCCTGCCCGCAGGGTTGCACCACTCGCCGCTGGAGCCCTGGCCGTTCCGGCTGGTGTCCACCACGAAGTGCCGCCCAGCCAGGAGATCGGATATCGCCTGACCGTACGACACCTCGCCGCTGGTCGGCATGAAGTTGCTCACGTTGAGGCTGAAGCCCCGGGCCCTGGCCACGCCCGCAGCTCGTAGGCGCTCGGCCATGACGCCGGCAGGCTTCCAGGCGCTGTGACCGGCGTCCAGGTAGACGACAGTTGCCGGGAGGTCGTCCAGCACCCCAACGGCTTCTCGGAGGAGGTCCAAGCGGCGCTGTTGGGTGGCGGCGTCGAGACAGTCGAGTTGAGCCAGCGCATCGGGCTCGACGATGACCGCGGCCGGGCGGTTCCCGATGCCGGCGGCGAAGGACCGGATCCACGCCCGGTAGGAGTCTTCGGCCACGCCGCCTCCCGAATAGCCGCCGCAGTCCCGGTGAGGCACGGCGTAGGCCACGAGCACGGGCAGTTGGCCGGCGGCTGAGGCCTGCGACACCTTGGCGTCCACCGCCGCCCGCACGTCGGCATGCCAGTCGCCGAACCACGACGACGTGGGCCGAGTGGCGATGCGGTCCATCAGGGCTGCATCGACCGGATGGCCGGCCCGCCAGTCCG
>JADDQT010000278.1:1989-3122 GCA_016781225.1 Actinomycetota bacterium | reverse complement strand
GCGGAGCACGGCCCGGACGGGCTGGCCTGGCTGATCACCTGGTCCGAGGCGGCCGCGGACTCCATCTCGGACGCCGTGGGCCGCCTGGTGGCCGAGTCACCCCGCCGCCAGGAGATCGAGGCCACCTTGGGCGACGGTGGCTACGCCGTGGTGGTGGACGGCCCGGAGCAGGCCATGGAGGTGGCCAACGCCATCGCCCCCGAGCACCTCGAGCTCATGAGCTCCGACCCCGATTCCCTCGTTCCCCTGGTGCAGAACGCCGGCGCCGTGTTCCTCGGTGCCCACGCCCCGGCCAGCGTGGGGGACTACGTCGCCGGCCCAAGCCACGTGCTGCCCACGAACGGGTCGGCGCGCTTCGCCGAGGCCCTCGGTGTGCACGACTTCCAGAAGACGGTCCACGTCGTCTCCGTGACGGAGGAGGGACTGGCCGGCCTCGGCCCCCACGTGATGGCCCTGGCCGAGGCCGAGGGCTTGGCCGCCCACGCCGACTCCGTCCGGCTTCGACGAGGACCGGGCGTTCGATGAGCGCCCTCATACCCCCTAGCGACGACCAGGGCCTGGGGACGGGGTACCACTCGCCACAGGTGGTGGTCGACGTCCGCCTCAACACCAACGAGTCGCCGTACCCGCCGCCGCGAGCATTCGTCCATGCGCTGGCCACGGAGCTTTCGGAGGTGGACTTCAACCGGTATCCCGACCGGGAGGCCCGGGAGCTGCGCGCCGCCCTCGGCCGCCTCCACGGAGTGGGCCCTGAGCAGGTGTTCGCGGCCAACGGCTCCAACGAGGTCCTCCAGACCCTGCTCCTCACCTACGGCGGACCGGGGCGGCGGGCCGCGGTGTTCGAGCCGACGTACGCCCTCCACTCCCACCTGAGCCGTCTCACCCGCACCGGGCTGTGGGTGGGGGAGCGCCAACCCGACTTCGCCCTCGACCTCGGTGAGGTGAAGCGAGCCGCCGCCGAGGCCGACCCGGCCGTCACCTTCGTCTGCTCGCCCAACAACCCCACCGGCGGCGCCGAGCCTCGCGCCGTCGTCGAGGAGGTTCTCGACCTGGTGCCCGGGCTGGTGGTGGTGGACGAGGCCTACGGACAGTTCGCCCCGTGGTCGGCGCTGGAGCTGGTGGGCGAAGGCGTG
>JADDQT010000278.1:0-1901 GCA_016781225.1 Actinomycetota bacterium | reverse complement strand
CCGAGCTGGAGCACCGCGTCCTGCCCTACCACCTCGACGCCGTGAAGCAGGCCGCCGGTCGGCTGGCGCTGCGGTTCACCGCCGAGATGGAGGCTCGGGTGGCGGCGGTCAAGGACGAGCGCCGGCGAGTGCTCGACGGGCTCGACCAGATGGCCGTGGAGTGGTGGCCGTCGGACGCCAACTTCGTGCTGTTCCGCCCGACGGAGCGCGACGGCCGGGACGTGTGGGGCGCTCTGGCGGAGCGCTCGGTGCTGGTGCGTGACGTGGGGGACTGGCCGCGCCTGTCCGGATGCCTGCGGGTCACGGTAGGCACGCCCGCCGAGAACGACGCCTTCCTCGGCGCCCTCTCCGAGGCGCTGCATCAGCGACCCCACCAGTGACAGGAGGACAGCCATGAGCACCCGCTTCGCCGAGCGCAGCCGCACCACCAAGGAGACCTCGGTGAGCGTCTCCATCGACCTCGACGGCTCGGGCCGCTCCTCGGCGGCCACCGGTCTGCCCTTCTTCGACCACATGCTGGCTCAACTCGGCCGCCACGCCGGCTTCGACCTCGACGTCTCCGCCTGCGGGGACCTGGAGGTCGACGCCCACCACACCGTGGAGGACACCGGCATCCTCCTCGGCGAGACCCTGCGCCAGGCGCTGGGCGACAAGGCGGGCGTGCGACGGTTCGCGTCCATCAGCGTCCCGCTGGACGAGGCCCTGGTCGAGGTGGCCGTCGACCTGTCGGGCCGCCCCTTCCTGCACTACGAGCTGGAGACGCCGGCAGAGGCCCTCCCTCTGGGCACACCCCCGTTCGACCCCCAGCTGGCCGAGGAGTTCTGGCGGGCGTTCGTCACAGCCGCCGCTCTCACCGTGCACCTCCGGCTGCGCAGCGGCAAGAACGCCCACCACATCCTCGAAGCGTCGTTCAAGGGCGTGGCCCGGGCTCTGCGCGACGCGGTGAAGGTAGAGGGTGACGGCGTGCCCTCCACCAAGGGCGTGCTGTGAGGCGGAGGCAGTCGTGATAGCCGTCCTCGACTACGGCATAGGCAACCTGCGCTCGGCCCAGAAGGCGCTGGAGAAGGTGGGTGCCGACGCGGTCCTGGTCACGGATCCCGAAGCGGCACAGCAGGCCGCCGGCGTGGTGCTGCCGGGGGTCGGAGCCTTCGGTCCGTGCATGAAGGGCCTGCGGGCTTCGGGCCTGGACAGGGTCGCGCTCGATGCCGTCGAGTCGGGGACGCCGTTCCTCGGAGTGTGCGTGGGCCTGCAGATGCTGTACCGGCGGTCCGAGGAGAGCCCGGAGGTGGCCGGCCTGGAGATCTTCGACGCCGAGGTTCGTGCATTGCCCGAGGGCGTGAAGCGGCCGCAGATGCAGTGGAACGTGCTGCAGGCCACCGGTCGTCGTAGCGCCCTGCTCGAGGGATTGGCCCAGCCGGCGTGGGCGTACTTCGTCCACTCGTACGCTCCCGAGACCACCGACGACGTGGTGGCCACCTGTGACTACGGAGGGCCGGTGGTGGCGGCTGTGGAGAGGGGCAACCTCTGGGGGACGCAGTTCCACCCCGAGAAGTCGGGGACGGTGGGCCTGTCCCTCCTGCAGAGCTTCGCCAAAGCCTGCGGCTGAGGCAGCCATGGATCTGTACCCGGCCATCGACCTCAGGGACGGGCGCTGCGTGCGCCTGGTGCAAGGCGACTACAGCCGCCAGACCGTCTACGACGGAGACCCCCTGGCCGTGGCGAGGGAGATGGAGGCCGACGGGGCGCAGTGGATCCACGTCGTCGACCTCGACGCCGCCCGAACCGCCCGGCCCGAGAACCGGGAAGCGGTCAAGGCCATCACCGAGGCCGTGGGCATCCCGGTCCAAGCGGGCGGGGGGCTCCGGGACGAGTTCTCCGCCGAGGCTCTGCTCGGGGCCGGC